>NZ_BAAGXF010000002.1:0-175325 GCF_054779975.1 Hymenobacter arcticus | reverse complement strand
CATGCGTCAACCGGTCGGCCGGCTTCGCCGGCGGACCGGCGCACGTACCCTTGATAGTCACATTAGCGGCTCAGAAAGCTATTTCCCAAGCCCTCAGTATTTTACCGTCCTTTTCTCTTTCTCGCCATGGGAATTTTCACCAACCGCGACTTTCAGCCCAAGCGCCCCGCCAACCCCAAGCTGCCGCCCGGCCAGTACGAAACCACTGATTTTCCGGTGCTTACGGCCGGCCCCACGCCCCGCATCGCGCTCCCCAACTGGGAGTTTCGCCTCGAAGGCCTGGTGGAAGAGCCCGTGAAGTGGAGCTGGGAGGAGTTCAACCAGCTGCCAATGCAGGACTTCAACCCCGACATTCACTGCGTCACGAAGTGGTCGAAATTCGACACCCACTGGCGCGGCGTGAGCGTCGACACCCTGCTGGAGCACGTCAGGCTCAAGCCAGAGGCGCAGTTTGTGACCGAGTTTAGCTACGGCGGCTACACCACCAACCTACCGCTGGCCGACCTACTGGATGGCAAGGCCTTCGTGGGCCTCGTGTACGACGGCCAGCCGCTGGCGCCCGAGCACGGCGGCCCGGCCCGGCTGGTGGTGCCGCACCTCTACTTCTGGAAAAGCGCCAAGTGGGTGCAGGGCCTGCGCTTCACGGCCACCGACGAGCCCGGCTTCTGGGAGCGCGGCGGCTACAGCATGTACGGCGACCCTTGGAAAGAGCAGCGCTACCGCGACGATGATGACGCGGCCAGCACCACCAGCATCCGGCTATGAGCAAGGTAACCTGGCAAGTAGCCACCGTCAAAAGCATCCGGCCCGAAACGCCGCGGGTTAAGTCCTTCACCCTCAGCCTACCCAGCTTCACGCCCCACCTAGCCGGCCAGCACTACGACCTGCGCCTCACCGCTGAGGGCGGCTACCAAGCCGAGCGCAGCTACTCCGTGGCCTCCCCGCCCGAGCAAACCGGCGAAATTGAGCTCACCGTGGAGCTGGTGGAGGAAGGCGAGGTGTCGGGCTACCTCTTCGAGGGCGTGGCCGTGGGCGACCCGCTGGAGGTGCGCGGTCCCATCGGCGGCTACTTCGTGTGGCGCGGCGAGCCCACAGCCCCGCCGCTGCTGCTAGTGGGCGGCGGCTCGGGCGTGGTGCCGCTCATGGCTATGCTGCGGCACCGGCAGCGCCTGGGGCTGCGCATGTCGACCGTGCTGCTATTCAGCGTGCGTACGCCCGAGGAAGTTATTTATCAGGCTGAATTAGAAGCGTTAGCGCACGCCGACTCTACGTTTACCCTGCTCCTCGACTACACCCGCCAGGCCCCCGCTGGCTGGGTGGGCTACCAGCGCCGCATCGACGCGGCCCTGCTGGCCGAGGTGGTGGCGCGGTTTGGCAACGTGCCGCCGCAGGCCTTCGTGTGCGGGCCGACGGGCCTCGTCGAAAGCGTAGCGAATGGCTTACAGGCCGCCGGGCTGCCACCCGAAAGCATTCTAACCGAGCGGTTTGGGCCGACGGGTGGGTAAGCACGAACCGGCTGGGCTATGCAGCAGGCAATAGCCAGACCTAGTGGTAGCCGAAGCGGTAGCGCAGGCCCACTTTGGTGTAGAATTGCCGGGCACCGACGGGGGCGCTGAACAGGTTGTGCAGGTCTTGCAGGCCGCCCACTTCCAGGGTGGCCTGCACCCGGCGGCGGCGGCCCAGGCCGTAGCCCAGGGCCCCGCCCAGGTTGGCCGTCACGCCCCACGATTCGCGCCGGAACTCATTCACTACCAACTCGGTCACGTTGTAGCCCTGGGTGCCATACTCGCGAAAGTGCAGCGCGGTGCGCACCACGGCCGCGCCGCCCACCGCCTCCAGCTGCAGCCGCCGCCGAAACGAGCGCGTGAGGGCGTAGCGCACCTGCACCGGCACGGCTACCAGACTCTCCTCCAGCTGGTTGGTATCGAGGCTGCGCCAGTCGGCGCCCTGGTAGCGCACCTGCGCCGGGTAAATGGCCGAGGGAGAGGAGTACTGCCGGTTGCGCTCGGTGCCGGCCTGCACCCCGAGTTGCAGGGCCAGGCGCGGGGTGAGGTAGTAGCCGCCGTACAGGTACCACGTGCGGTCGTTTTCGTAGGTGTGGGGCCCGGTATCGCTGTTGGTGCCGCCCGTGCCCGAGGTAGGAAAGTTGGTTTCCTTCTCGTAGCCGTTCACGAATTCGTGCCGGTTGGCCGGGTAGGGGTTGGCCCGGGAGTAGTGGCCGAAGTAGCGGGCATCGCCAAACTGCACACCCGCAAAAAAGCGCGGCAGCAGCGTGCTCACCTCGGTAGGCACCGCCTCCTGGGGGGCAGCCCCCGCGATGGTAGGCAGCGCCAGCCCCACCCGCAGGCCGATTACGGGGCCAAAATTCTGCCACTGCCCGGCGTGCAGCAGCCCGCTCACGCCCACGGTGGCATCCACGAAGCCGAAGCGGCCCAGCCGGCGCTGCACCCCGTAGAGCAGGGCCGCGTCGGTGGCCGGGCCGGTGCCATCGGTGAGCAGGTGGAAGGGGGTTTCGCTGGGGCCGTTGCTCAGGCCCAGCCCCAGGGCCAGGGCGAAGTAATTGGCCGAAAAGCCTATTGTGCGGTGGCCCCGCAGCAGGCGGCGCTCTAGGTTGTAGTAGTAGCGGCCCGCCAGCTGCGCCCGCAGCTGGGCGCTGGCCACCGGGGCCCCGGCCGCCCCCTCGGCCCGGTAGTGGAGGAGGGCCGGGCTCAGCTCGAGCTGCCCCGACCAGGCGCGGCCCAGGCGGCGCTCGTAGGCCAGGTGCAGGCCGTAGCGGGTGTAGTAGCCCGGCACGTCTTTGGTCTGGCTCACGGGGTAGCCATTGGCAATGAAGTTGTTGAGGCCCAGCTTCCACTGGCCGCGGGCCTGGCGCGGCACGGGCGGCAGCCCGGCGGCCGGCACCTGCTCCTGGTCCATGGGCAGCTGGGTGGTGTCGGCGGGGGTGGTTTGGGCAGCGGCCAGGGTCGTGGTTAGCAATAGGCCAATGGCCAGCGCACTCAGGTGGCAAATAGTAGGCATAAAGAGCTTTTTAACGCTGATAAACAATGTTTTAGGCTGCCAGCTGCGTGACCGGGCCCGCCGCCGGCTAGTGGTAGCCAAAGCGGTAGCGCAGGCCCGCGCTCACGCCCCCCTGCAAGGGCTCAGTATTGTTGAAAGTGGTACTTAAGTCTTTGGTAGTCAAAAACTCGGCGGTGGCCTGCACCCGGCGGCGGTAGCCAAAGCCGTAGCTGACGCCCACTCCCAGCGAGGCGTGCATACTGAATAAACGGCGCTCAAACTCGGCCGCTACCTGGCTGGTCAGCTGCTGATTAACCACTTCGTACTGCACCGCGCCAGACGATGACCACAGGGGCACGAGGCTGCCAATGACCTCAAACTGAAACCGCTGCTGGAAGGCCGGCGTGAGGGCGTAGCGCAGGCTCACGGGCACGGCCAGCTGCTGGTCGGTGGCCAGCAGATTCTGCACCAGGATGTAGCCGCTGGGCGTGTCGAAAGCAATGGCTCCCAGCACCTTGTGGTAGCGCTCGTACTGCACGCCGGCCTGCACGGCCAGGCGCGGGGTGAGGTAGTAGCCCCCGTACACGTAGGGCAAGGTGCTCACGTACTGCGTATACGTACCGTAGCCGTTGTTATACGCCCCACTGCCGTAGCTGGTCGTTACCGTGACGTTGGGTGGCGGGATGATGGCAGAGGGCGGCAGCGGGTTGTCGGGGGAGTAGTGCAGGCGGTAGGAATAGCCGCCCACCTGCACCCCCACGTAGGCGCGGGGCAGCAGCGTGAGCACGGCATCGGCGGGCACGGGCGGGGCCACGGCGGGGCCGGCCCCCGGCAGCACCAAGCCGAGCCGCAGGCTACCGTTCAGGCCCAGGCTCTGCACGCTGCCACCGGCCAGCAAGGCGCTTATCCCCAGGCTGGCATCCACGAAGCCGTAGCTGCCCAGGCGGCGCTGCAGGCCGTAGAGCAGGGCAGCATCGGCCACCGCGCCCACCGGGCTGGCTACCAGGTAGAACGGAGTTTCGCGCACCGGCCCGCCCAGGCCAGTACCCACGGCCAGGGAGACGTAATTGGCCGAAAAATTACCGGTGTAGTGGCCCCGGCGCAGGCGGCGCTCCAGGTTGTAGTAGTAGCGGCCCGCCAGCTGGGCCCGCACGCTCAGGCCCGCGCTAATGTCCTGGCCCGGTGCGAGGCGGTAGTGCGTAATGGCCGGGCTTACCTCCACCTGCCCCGACCAGGCGCGGCCCAGGCGGCGCTCGTAGGCTAGGTGCAGGCCGTAGCGGGTGTAGTAGAGGTTATAGGAGCCGAGGGCCGGAATGGAAAGCGCCGGGTAGGCGTCCACCAGAAAGTTGTTCAGCCCCAGCTTCCACTGCCCCTGGGCCACGCGCTGTACCCGCTGCGGCAGCGGCGCGGTAGCGGGTGCGGCGGCTTCTTCGCCGTAGCGCAGGTGGGTGGTGTCGGCGGGGGTAGTTTGGGCGGCGACGGGCCCGGCCAGGGCCGCCCCGCATAACAGACCCAGCCAACGCAAGTAGTTGTTTTTCATAATAATACTAGGGTTTGAGCGAGGAAGAAATGCTAAGTGGCGCGGCCGGTAGCGGCTGGGTTTGCAGCGTGAGCGGGGCGTAGGTGGTGGTGGCCCGCACCAGCGGCCGGGCCGGGCCGGCCACCGTGAGGGTGGCCCGCGCCTCGGTGCCGCGCCGGGCGGCGGCGTAGGCGGCGGGCACCGCGAGGGTGCCTTGCTGGGCACTCAGCTGGTAGGCAAACTGCTCGGGCTGCGGCACGCTGATGACCACCTCGGTGCGGTCGGTTTCGAGGGTGAGCTTGCGCAGGGTGGCGGCCGGCTGCACCCGCACGCTGCCGTAGAAATTGCGCACCACGCAGCTGCCGCCCAGCCCCAGCAGCAGCACCGCCGACTTATTGGCCTCGCACGTAAAATCGGCCTGAATATCAGTGCCCGTGAGGTCGGCGTAGCGGGCCGTTACGGCGAGGGTGCCGCGCAGGTCGCGCAGGGTTATTTTGCCGAAGCTCTGCTCCAGAGTCAGGCGGCCACTGAGGTCGGCCAGGTCGGTTTGGCCGTAGGCGTTCACCACTTGCAGCGGGTTGGCGGCGGGCATAAACACCGTGTACTCGGCCCGCAGGTCGGCGCGCACGGCGGGGGCCCCGGCGGGCAGCTCAAAGAAGTTGAGCAGGTCGAGGCCGTTACCGTTTTTCTGGAGGCGGTACTGGGCCACGGGCAGGTCTTGCTCGGCCACGGCGCGCTCGGGGTGCCGGGCGCTCAGGCGCAGCGTTACGCGCACGGTGGGCTGGTCCCAGGCCCGCACCTGCACGGTCGCCTTTTCGGCCCGAATGCGCACCGCCATGCCCGGCGCGCAGGGCCAGCTTTGCTCCAGCGTGCGGGTCACTACCTGCACTTTCTGCTGGGCCCGGGCGGCGGGCAGCGCCCCCAGCGCCAGCAGCGCCAGCAGCAGGCCCAGTCGCCGGGCACGATGTAATAAATTGTATAACATATTGTTAAGAGATAAAGAGCTGCACCAGCTCGCGGGTGAGCGCGGCTTTCATACTGACGAGCTGGGCCTGCTCGCGCAGTAGTTCGGGTGAGGTGCCAAAGCGCCGGGCATCGAGGCGCAGCCGAACTTCCTGGGTTTCCAGTTCGGCCAGCTGCGTGCGCAGCGAGCGAAACTCGCCCGACTGGCACACCCCCGGCAGCGCCGAGCACTGCGAATTGATAAACGCCTGGCCCTGAAGCTCCAGCGGGTCGGCAGCTGCCGAGCTGCCCGCACTGGCCGGGGCCGGGGCGGCGGCCGTTTCTTCGCTGTAGGCCACGCTTTCGCGGGGGCCGGCGGCCACCGCTACCGGCCGGGGGCCGGGGGCCGCCGGGCGCTGCTGCCACCACACGCCCAGCAGCAGCAGCACGCTGGCGGCCAGCGCCAGCACCCGGCGCACCACGGGGCGGGCCGGCCACAGCGTGCGCACCACGGCATCCGCCGGCTGGCGCACAACCGCTTTGCTGTCAATATTTTGCATAACACCCGGCGCGTCCAGCCGGGCCGCGATGCTGGCCCACAGGTCATCGGCGGGCTCGTGGGCGGGCAGGTCCGGAATGATGCGGGCTAGGGCTTCGTCGGCGGCCAGCTGGGCGGCTACGCGGGGCCAGGTGGCCGGGGCAGGCTCGTGGGTGGGCAGGGTAGCTACCGCCCGCCGCAGGTTCGGGGCGCCGCGGTCGGGCGCGTCGGGGGTTGGGTTCATCGGTAGAGATACTGAAGTTTGCGTTGTAGCACGCGCTTGGCCTGAAACAGCTGCGACTTGCTGGTGCCCTCGCTGATGCTGAGCAGCTCGGCCACCTCGCGGTGGGCGTAGCCCTCTACTTCGACCAGGCAGAAAACCGCCCGGTAGCCGGCCGGCAGCTCGCCGATGGCCTTTTCCAGGGCCTCGCCGGTGAGGCCGTCGTGCCAGGCCACCAGCGGCTCGGGGTGCTGCCCGGGGTTATATACGTCCATGCGCTGCTCACACTTGAGGGTGCGCAGCGCCCGCCGCACCACAATGGTTTTCACCCAGGCCCCCAGCGTGGACTGCTGCCGGAAGCCGCCCAGCGCCTGGAATACTTCGATGAAGCCTTCCTGCAAGGCATCCTGCGCCAGGGCGTGGTCGCCCAAAATGCGGAGCGCCGCCGAAAACATGGCCGTTTTGTAGCGCAGGTACAGCTGGTGCTGCGCCTGCCGGTCGTGGGCCAGGCAGCCGGCCACCAGGTGCGCTTCGTCGGCAGGCAGAAAGGGGGGCGAAGCGGACACTGACCGGGGCGGCTGATTGATTTTCGACCCAAAGTGACAGGCCGCCGCCGAAAGGTTGGTTGCCTGGTCCAAAATATTTTCCGGCCCCACCCGGCGCTCAGCACTGTGGCGCGGCAGCAGCAGCTCGCAAGCATAGCCGCAATGCCGGGAAACACTTTTTTAAGGGAAATTAATTATTATTAACTCATTCACAATCATGCTTTTACTCGCAAAATTAAATACCTTGACGGGCCGGATAAGTATTTTTTCCAGGAAGCCAACCAACCTTTCTTCCGGGAGCCGACACTTTCCGGCAGCTTCTCACCAACCCCGGTTTTTCTTTTCCGCACTTTTCAGCAATCCCCACTTTTTTCATGCAAAAACTTCTCCTCCTGGCGGCCGGCCTCCTCGCCCTCGGGGCCTGCAAAAAGAACGATACCGCTGCGCCCACCCCCTCGCGCACCGACCTGCTCACGGCCAAGCCGTGGCGGCTAGCGGCCCAAACCACTACCAGCACCCCCAGCAGCGGCCCCGCCACCACCACCGACGACTACGCCACCCTGTCGGCGTGTGAGCGCGACAACTTTGTGAAGTTCAACCCGGATAAGACGCTGCTCGTGGACGAAGGCCCCACGCGGTGCAGTGCCTCGCTGCCCCAAACCTCGGCCTTCACCTGGGATTTCAACGCCGACCAGACCAAGCTGCTCGTCGCCTCACCGGGCAAAGCCAATGCCGAAACAGATGACATTATCGAGCTGTCGGCCAGCACCTTGCACTTCCGCACGGCCGTTACCAGCAGCTCCGGCACGGTCAAAACCCAGGATGTTACCTTCACCTCTTTCTAACGCAACCACCTCCCTGTCATGAAGAAACTTCTGCTGGCCCTGCTGGTACTGAGCGCCTGCGCTAAAAAGGACGAGGGCCCCGCCTACAACGACTTCACGCCGATAAGCGGGCAATTCAAAATCACGAACGACGGGTTTTTGCGCTACAACAAGCACGATACCACGGCCGTGCTCTCCGACCTGCGGCTGCGCATCAACACCGGCGGCACCCAGGACGTGTATGAGTTTCAGGGCCGCCTCAGCGCCCACGAAACCGAGAACATCCGGTTTCTTGTCGATAAAAACCGGGCGGGTACCGGCCCCTGGACCAAGCTTGCCACGGAAGGCACCACCTACGTCAACGGCAAGGTCTGGACGCAGGGCGGCAGCTCCAATTCAGGCTCGCTTTCGGCCAGCGGCAACACGTTTACCGCCTCGTTCGCCCATTCCAGCACCACGGGCGTGCTCAAATAACCGCCAAGCGAGCCGTTTAAAACAGGCGGGGCCGCTGAGCAGACAGGCCTGATTATCGAAAAAAGCGCGCCCACCTCCCTCGCAACGGGTAGGCGGGCGCGCTTTTTTGGGCCGGTGGCAACTACTGTTGCAGTTTCAGCAGCTCTGCTTTGGCAATGCTGGCGGCCTCCTATTTGCCATAAATTGTTATTAATCAGATTTTTGCTTCATCAGCTGTTTGCGTTGCGCAGTAGGTAATAACGCGAAAGCCGCCGCCCTTGCTGGCGCTGCCCGGGCGGATTTTATAGAGCATTGCGCCCAGGATTTTGCCCGGCCCCGGGCACCGCTAGGCAGCCCGGTCCAGTAAGCGGAGCACGACTTCCTTCTGGAAGGCGCGAAACACCGGGTTGCCGGTGGCATTGGCGAAGACGAGGACGCCCGTGTGGTGGGCCAGGTCCAGGCAAACCACGGAATCCGCGCCCGGGTCGCCGCCGCTGTGGCTCGCGAGCGGGGTGCCGTTCACCTCGCGCCGGAGCCAGATGAGGGCTTGTTGAATGGTGTTGTTGCCGGGCACGACCGCTGGGGCGGGCTGCGGTGCCAGAAAGGTGCGCAGCGTGTCGGGTTGCAGGTACCGCCGGTGCCGGCTAACGCCTTCATTGGTAAACACTTCCAGGAGGCGGGCAAAATCGCGCGCCGAGCTCCGGAGCGAGCCCGCCGGCCAATCGGGGTAGCCCGTCGGGGGCAGTTCGCGCAGCTGCCCTTCGGCCCACTGGTAGGGCTTGGCCAGGTGCTGGGGCGGGATATCGGCGACCTTCCAGGCCGTGTGGCGGGTACCCAGCGGCCGGAACAGCTGCTGCTGCGTGAGGGCCGCCAGGGGGGTGGGGCCCACCCGGCCGGCCAGGTAGCCCAGCAGGGCAATGGCCACGTTGCTGTACTGCCACTGCTGGCCCGGCGGCACGGTAGTGAAGCAGTCGGCGGCGGCATACCAGGTGCCGCCCGGGGTGAGGTAGCCCACCAGGAAATCGCGCAGGGGCAAGGTGGGGTCACCCACCACGCTGAAGGCCGGGGTTTGGCCATAGCGAACATCTGAAATGCCCGAGGTGTGGGTCAATAAGTGCCGAAACGTCAGCGGCACATTGGGAAACTGGGGGTGCCGCACGGGAAAATCCAGGTACGGCCCGATGGGCTCGTCGAGGTGATATTTCTGCTGCTCCAAGAGCTGCATCAGGGCGGTACCCGTAACCACTTTGCTGACCGAGGCAATGTGAAAGGCTGTGTCCGGCGTTACGGGGCGGGCGGCGGCTACATCGGCCAGCCCGTAGCCGGCCGTAAACACCGTGCGCCCGGCCCGCACAATGGCCACGCCCAGGCCGGGCGTGTGCGTTTGGGTTAACCCCGCCCGCACAAACGTGGCAAATTCCGGCTCCCAGGGCTGGGCGACCGGCCGACGGCCCCACACCGCCGGCGCGGCGAGCAGGGAAACGCCTAGCTGCAAGGCCTGACGACGATTCATAAAATGGGTTAGTTGGGTGAAGGAAGCAACCAGGGAAACGCTCCCCGCGGCCGTATTTCGGCGAAAAAGCGCGGGCAAAATCAGGGCGTGCAGCGGTAGCGCGCCACAAAGGCGCGGAACGCCCGGCGGTAGGACTCGCTGACGGGTAGCCACCGGCCGCCGACCTGCACTTTGTCCTTATCAATGGCCTCGATGCCGGCCAGGCCCACGATATAGGAGTGGTGAATGCGTACGAAGCGGTCGGCGGGCAGCTGCGCCACCAACGCTTTGAGGCGCAACAGGCTGATAATCTTCTGCGAACGGGTATGGACCGCCACGTAATCGCGCAGCCCTTCTATAAACAGAATATCATCGCAGAAGACCTTATGCTGCCGGGCCCCGTCCTTGAGAAACAGGAAGGCGGGCTCGGCGGGGAGTAGCAGCGGCGGCGGGGCGGCCGGGGTGGGCCGCCGGTCGTAGGCCTTGTGCACCGCCCGCAGAAACCGCTCGAACGTGATGGGCTTGAGCAGGTAATCCACCGCATCTACCTCGTAGCCGTGCAGGGCGTATTGCGAATGGGCCGTGGTGAGAATGACCAGGGGCGGGCGCGGCAGCGTGCGCAGCAGCTCCAGCCCGGTGAGCTCAGGCATGTGCACATCCAGCAGCAGCAGGTCGATGGGCGTGGTGCGCAGGATGTCCAGAGCAGCCAGCGGACTGGCGCAGGCGGCGTGCAGTTCCAGAAAAGAAACCTTGCCCACGTAGTCAGTGAGCAGGTGCCGGGCCAGGGGCTCGTCGTCCACGATGAGGCAGCGCAGGCTCATACCAGGTGCAGGGTAAGGTGCACGTGAAAGTGGGCGGCGGTGTCATCCAGCCGCAGCTCGTGCCGGCCGGGGTAGGCCAGGGCCAGCCGCCGCCGCACGTTGAGCAGCCCCGTACCGGGCAGCGGCGCGGTACCGCGGGCGGGCAAGCGGCCATTGGCCACCGTGTAGGCGCAGGTGGTGGGCGTCACGCGCAGGTGCACCCGCACCCAGGCGGCCGGGTCGTCGTCGCGCACGCCGTGCTTGAACGCGTTTTCCAGAAAGGTCATGAGCAGCAGCGGGGCCACGGCCACCCCGGCCGGCTCGCCCTCCACCACAAAGTGCACGGCCACGGGATTATTGAGCCGGAGCTGCTCCAGGCTGAGGTAGCTGCGCATAAACGCGATTTCCTGGCTCAGCGGCACCGTGGGCTGGTTGGATTCTTCCAGCAGGTAGCGCATCATTTGGGCGAGCTGGGCCACCACTTCCGGCGTTTTGGGCGACTGGGTGTAGGCCAGGTAATACAGGTTGTTGAGGGTGTTGAAGAGGAAATGCGGGTTAATCTGGGCCTTCAGAAACTGGAGCTCGGTGAGCAGCTGGGCATTTTCCAGCGCCTTGGTTTTCGCTTCCAGCGCGAAGGTTTTGGCTTCCAGGGCAAACCAGCCCACCGAAAAGCGCAGCATGGCGATAAACAGCACGACGGTGAGCGTGCCGACCACCGTTGCCACCACAAAGCTGAACGAGTGCAGGTAGGCGGGTGGCAGGGCGGCGAGCAGGCCCGCCGGCGCGAAATACTGCATGGCTTTCACCCGCAGCCACACGCTCAGCACCAGGGCCCCGGTGAGCTCCAGCAGGTAGCGCCCGGTGCGGTGGTGGGTTAGCCACCGGGGCAGCAGGTAGCCATAGTTGAGGTAGGCCACCAGCCCATTGCCCACCAGCGGCACCAGTGCCCAGGGCACGGCCTGCCGCCACCCATACTCGTGCTGGATTTGGTAGAAATAGAACGAGAAGTAGACGCCCCAAAACGCCAGGTGCAGCAGCACTACCCGGTACCGATAAAGAAACAAACGCATGAGCAGCTGGCAAACAAAGCACAAGTATACCGCCGCCCACGAGGGGGCCAGCGGCCGCGCGGGCCCTATTCGACACGTGCGGCTTTTTTATCGGCAGTTGCCAGTTACCGCCTCTTTTGCCCTTCGCAACGCAGGTGTCGAATATCAGTTGGCACTGGTCGAAAATAGCCCTTACTGCTGCGGGAAGCCGCTTTCCTTTGCGCTATCCGGTTGGCAGAAGCCCACCGGCACTTCCCATCTTTCCGGCTGCCCCGCTCATGCCTTTTCTGCGCACCCTCCTTACCTATGGCTTGCTGCTGGGGCTCCTGCTCGGGCTCTACACCACCCTGATGTGGCTCACCCGCCTCGATACGACGTACCTCGCCACTGGGCAATACCTGGATATGGCCGTTGGGTTGCTGCCGGTTGGGTTTATCGCGGCCGCTATTCACCGGCAGCGCCGGCAAAGCCACCTCAGTGGGCTGCGGCGCGTGGCCCTCGGCATCGGGGTGATGGCCCTGGCCGAGCTGCTTTATCGGCCATATCTCTACCTGTACCATACCGTCATTAACCCGAGTTGGTTTGCCGCCGTGCTGGCCCTGAAGCAGACCGAGCTACTCGCGGCGGGCCGCAGTGCTGCCAGCATTGCCACCGAGTTGGCCCACTTACAAATCAGTCATTCCCAGCAGACTGGCATGTTTCACGGCTTCTGGCTGTCGGCCATGGGGTTGCCCGTACTGGTAACCCTGCTCACTTGGCCATTGCTGCGCAACCGGATTGCTGGGAGCGAACGTCTTCTGCCGGGTGGCCCTCCTGATGGAGGTACCATGTACCCTTGCCGGATGGGAGATAGTGGCGGCGGGAAAGTAGGACCTTGATATTAAAAGTCGGAGCAAAAATTAAACGGGCGGGTTGCTGGTGGGCTCCCATCTGAAGGCCAGCAGAGCCTCGCTATCGAAGCGGAGCGAGTCCTTGAGCGCGTCGTCGGAGAAGTTAAACTCCCTGTGCAGGTTGATATGCCGCCAGCTTACGGACGAGCTGGCGACGCTGGCGGCGGCCAGCTACTGGCGCTCGGCCGCCGGGGCCTGGAATAAGTACTGATTGAGGTAGAGACAATTCCAACATACATTCATGTCTTGCACCAGCCGTTTTGGCCGTAGAACAGGCCCGGGCGAAGTGGTGAGTGCTTTCGAGCTTATCCAGCTGGTCGTCGATGCACTTACGAAAATTACATTACTCAGTAAATGAGGGAGTTAACTTGTCGTATAGCAACGTTTTACCGTCAGTATCCTACTGAGGTAGCTGTGGCCTTCGTCTTCCTGGCTGTGGTGGGAATATTCCAGATTGGCAATGAAGACAACTCGGCCGGCTGGCCCCGGCAGTGGCAATGTCACGCCCGCATTCGGCTGGGCCGGCTCAATCATGGCCGACCCGAAATCTATTATTATCACCCAAATGGCACTTGGGCACACCTGCCCTACCTGGCAGGCGCCATCGAGCAACTGCGTACCAATGACAGCATTAGCAAATCATTGACTGATACGCGATTCTACGTCATTCGGGACAGCGCTCGCTACCGAATGACTTTGCAGTATACCTGGAACGCAACGACCCGCGAGTTTGAGTTCGCGGGTCGTAATTCTACTAGGCGCTGAGCTTCCTACGCGTACACGCTGGTCTTCAACTCCTCGGCCAAAAAGCGGCTGGTGTGGCCTTTGCCACTCTTCGCCACTTGCTCGGGCGTGCCCTGGGCCACGATGGCGCCGCCGCCTGCGCCGCCCTCGGGACCGATGTCGATGACGTGGTCGGCCACTTTGATGAGGTCCAGGTTGTGCTCGATGATGAGGACGGTATTGCCCTTGTCGGCGAGCTTGTGGAGCACGTCGGCTAGGTGGCGAATATCCTCGAAGTGCAGGCCGGTGGTGGGCTCATCGAGGATGTAGAAGGTCTTGCCGGTGTCCTTTTTGCTGAGTTCGGTGGCGAGCTTCACGCGCTGCGCCTCGCCGCCCGAGAGCGTGGTAGCTTGCTGGCCCAGCGTGAGGTAGCCGAGACCCACATCAGCCAACGTCTTGATTTTGCGCAGGATGCGCGGCTGAAACTCGAAGAACTCCACCGCTTTCTCCACCGTCATATCCAAAATGTCGGTGATGGACTTGCCTTTGAAGCGCACTTCCAGCGTTTCGCGGTTGTAGCGGCGGCCTTTGCAGGTTTCGCAGGGCACGTGCACGTCGGGCAGAAAGTTCATCTCGATGGTGCGGATGCCCGCGCCTTCGCAGGTTTCGCAGCGCCCACCCTTCACGTTGAACGAGAAGCGGCCGGGACCGTAACCCCGGATTTTGGCCTCCGCCATCTCGGCAAACAGCTGCCGGATTTCAGTAAACACGCCCGTATAAGTAGCTGGGTTAGAGCGCGGCGTGCGGCCAATGGGCGACTGGTCAACCTCAATCACCTTGTCAATCAGCTCCAGGCCTTCGAGGCTGCCATAGGCCAGCGGCTCGCGGTGAGCGTTGAAAAAGTGCTGGTTCAGAATAGGATACAGCGTGTCGTGGATGAGCGACGACTTGCCCGAGCCCGACACGCCCGTGACGGCGATGAGCTTACCTAGGGGAAACTTAGCCGTTACGTTCTTGAGGTTGTGGCCCTTAGCCCCTTTCAGCACCAGCTCGGTGCCCTCGCCTACCCGCTTCTTTTTGCGCAGCTCAATATTGCGCTTGCCGCTGAGGTAGTCGGAGGTGAGGGAGCCCGAATTGAAAATAGCTTCCGGCGTGCCCTCGGCCACAATGTGGCCGCCGTGGATGCCCGCGCCGGGGCCAATATCGAGCACATGGTCGGCGTGCATAATCATGTCTTTATCGTGCTCCACCACAATCACCGAGTTACCGATGTCGCGCAGGTGCTGCAAGGCCTTGATTAGACGTTCGTTATCGCGCTGGTGTAGACCGATACTCGGCTCGTCCATGATGTATAGCACGCCCACAAGCTGGGTGCCAATCTGGGTGGCGAGGCGGATGCGCTGGCTTTCGCCGCCGCTCAGCGTGCGCACCGAGCGGTGCAGGCTGAGGTAGTCGAGGCCCACTTCCAGCAGGAAGCCAATGCGCTTGCGAATTTCCTTGAGCAACTCGCGGGCAATGAGGTTCTGACGGTCGCTCAGGCGCTCCTCCACATCCACAAACCAGGTCGCTAACTCGTTGATATCCATCACCGACAGCTCGCCGATGTGCTTATCAGCCAGCTTGAAGTGCAGGCTCTCCTTCTTCAGGCGGTAGCCGTCGCACACCGGGCAGGTTTGGGCCTGGGTGTACTGCTGAATCCACTCCCTAATGTTGTCGGACTCCGACTCCATCTGGCGGCGCAGGAAGGGAATGATGCCCTCAAACGGCTCGGTATAAACGGCTTTCGCGTCGTCGGCATCGTCCTGGGTGATGCCGTGGAGCAGGCGCTTGAGCAGCTCGGGGTCCAGCTTCTCGATGGGCGTGTTGAGGCTGGCCTTATGCTTCTTGAGAATAAGCTGGAGCTGCTGAAAAATCCAGATGTCGCGGTACTCGCCGAGCGGCGCAATGGCCCCGCGGCTCACGCTCAGCTTGGGGTCGGGTATTACAGTTTCCTCGGTTATCTGCTGCACCTCGCCCATGCCGGCGCAGTGCGGGCACGCGCCGTAGGGCGAGTTGAAGCTGAACGTGTTAGGCGCCGGGTCGTCGTAGGCGATACCCGTTTCGGGGTCCATGAGGAAGCGCGAGAAGAACTGCGGCGCGGCCTTTTTGGCGTCGGGGTCGAGCACCAGCATCGTGCCCTTGCCGTGGGTCATAGCGTTCTGCACCGAGCCCGACAGGCGGAAGCGGTCCTCCTCCTTCACCACGAGCCGGTCAATCACGATTTCGATGTCGTGGATTTTGTAGCGGTCCACCTGCATCTTGGGCGTGATGTCGAGCAGCTCGCCATCGACGCGCACCTTGGTGAAACCCAGCTTCGCAATCTTCTGAAAATCTTCGCGGTAGTGACCCTTGCGGCCCTTCACCACGGGCGCCAGCACGATAAGCTTTTTGCCATCGTACTGCTTGAGGATGTAGTTGATAATCTGGTCGTCAGATTGCCGAATCATCTTCTTGCCCGTGGCGTAGCTAAACGCCTCCGCAGTACGGGCATACAGCAAACGCAGGAAGTCGTAAATCTCGGTGATGGTGCCCACCGTGGAGCGCGGGTTGCGCGAGGTCGTCTTTTGCTCAATCGAGATAACCGGCGACAGACCCTCGATTTTATCGACGTTCGGCCGTTCCAGCCCACCCATGAAGGAGCGCGCGTAGGCCGAAAACGTTTCCATGTACCGCCGCTGCCCCTCGGCATAGATGGTATCGAAGGCCAGGCTCGACTTGCCCGAGCCCGATATCCCGGTGAAAACCACCAGCTTACCGCGCGGAATGCGCACGCTCACATTTTTGAGATTGTGCTCGCGCGCGCCGTACACTTCAATGTAGGGGGCCTCGGCGGCCGCGCCCAGCAGCGGGCCTTCGGCCGGCGGCGGCAGGGCGGCGGGCGTTTGGTGCTGCATGGCCACGACCAGGCCGGCGGGCGCAGGCTGGCTGCCCACGGGCAGGTTGTGCTGCGCGTTGGGGCCTTGCTGCTCAGCCACTTCCACAAGCGCGGCGGCGGTGACGTCGGTCAGTATTTCGGCCGCCGGGGCGGTGGACTTCACCGCTTTTTTAGGAGCAGCTTTGGGGGATTTCGGAGCGGGAGCAACGGGAGCGGTAGCCGTTTTTTTAGCCATGCGGGCAGAATCGGAGGAACGAGCAAAGGTACGGGAACGGCCAGGCGGGGGCTGGGCAAAGTTTGAACTTTTGCTACTACCCAGGCCGGGAGCCGACTGACACTAACAAGCTTAGTGGCCGATTGGTGCGGGGCCGATTCCTTTCTTTACTGGCCTGGCTGCCGATGCTGGCCGCTCTTACACTTTTTTCTACCTGATTATGTCCCTTTTTCCTCGCCTTTCCAACTTGTTAGGCGCTTTGGTCGGCGCTGGGTTGCTGCTGAGCAGCCCAATGACCCACGCCCAAATGGCCGCGCCAGCTGGCGCGGTGGCGGCGCGTGGGTATGAATACACAACTTTGACCTCGTTTGAATCGGCGTCCAAAGCCACTTCTAAGATTTTCGTAGCTCCTGCTTTTCAAGGAAAATCAGAAGTGCAGTTAGAAGATTTCAATGCGTTTGCTTATGAGAAGAACAAGGAGAAGCTTCAGCAAAATATGCAAACGATTAACCAACTGTTAGGTGACCTATCAGCAGTAGGCTGGGAATTAGTGCAGGTATATCCACTACCTAGCCAGGGCAGTAGCACTAATGTTACGCGTTACCTACTGCGCAAGCCCAAAAGCTGAGCCGCCGCGTACAAGCACTGCTGACCTCCGACACCTGGCACCGTCCTTGCACCAGGAGGCCACATCTACTTACTCTTGCTTTCATGAATTTCCTTCAAAAAACCGCCGCCCTCGGCTTGCTGAGCGCCCTGGCGCTGGCCGCCGCCCCGGCCCAGGCCCAGGTCAACATCAATATCAACACGGCGCCGCCCGTGGTAGTAGGTGCGCCCGCCAACGCGCAGTACTACTACATTCCGGAGGCCAACGCCTACTATGATGTGCCCGCCCGCCGCTACCTGGTGCAGCGCGATGGCCGCTGGAACCGCTACGAGCGCCTGGAGGGCTACGATGCCCGCAATTTCCATCCGCAATACATCGACTACCGCGGCAATGAGCCCTGGACGTATAACCGCGGCGGCAACCCCCACGGCCTGCCCCCCGGCCAAGCCAAGAAGCTGTATGGCAAAGGGTATAAGCAGGACAAACACGATAAGCACGACCATGATGACCGCGGCCACGGCCACGGCCGCCACTAAGGCCCGTCTGCCTCCCACTGAAAGCGCTCGCAAGGGCGCTTTTTTTGGCTTTATAGAATTAAGGTAGGCTGGTCGATGAAATAGGCCTCTTGGTCCGCATAAGCTGGGTGCTCAACGGGGAAGGGCATTTTGGGGCACCCGCTTTGCATGGGTCAGCGTATCCAGTTCAACATTTCTTTCCACCTTTTCCTTCTCACTGACATGAAATTCCGCACCCAAGTTCTCGCCTTTGTTTTTGGTGCTTTTGCGGCGCTGGCCGCCCCGGCCGCCCACGCCCAGGTCAGCATCAACGCCCAGTTTGGCCACCCCACCTGGGGGCCGGCCGCCCCGGCTGGTGCGCAGTACTACTACGTGCCCGAAATCGACGGCTACTACGACCTGGCCGCCCGCAACTACATTGTGCAGCGCAACGGCCGCTGGACGCCCATGGCCAACGTGCAGGGCTACAACCCCAGCAGCTTTCACCCGGTAGTGGTAGACTACCGCGGCCGCCAGCCCTGGGCGCAGTACAATGACCACCACGCCCGCTACTACCGCCGCCCCGTGGTAGTGCAGCAGCCGGGCCGCCGTCCCGTAGTGGTACAGCAACCCGGCCGCCGCCCAGTCATTGTGCAGCAGAAAAACCGCCGCCCGGTTATCGTGCAAAAAGTAAATCGCCGCGGCCAGGTCGTGACGCGTACCGTACGTTAATGTAGCCGCCTTTGGCCTTTAAAGCCTCGCCCGGTGGGCGGGGCTTTTTTGGGCATTCCCCGGCCGGGTGGGGGTTGGTCGACACATTTGCCGGGTCTGCCGCATAGCTGGAGCTGGCACCCACCCGAGCCAAAATCCGGCACCTTACTTGCACTGGTCCAACGGCCTACTCTTCCCTTTTTCGCTTTTCAACCATGAACTTCCGCCTTCGTTATCTTGCTTTCGCGCTGGGCACTGGCCTGGCTTTTGCCGCCCCCACTGCCGCGCAGGCGCAGGTGAGCGTGGGCATAAATATTGGCCTGCCGCCCTGGGGGCCTTCGGTGCCGCAGGGCACGCAGTACTATTACATTCCGGAGATTGACGGGTACTACGACATCTACAACGGCACGTACATCGTGTTCGATGGCGGCCAGTGGATTTCGGTACCCTACCTTGACGGTTATGACCCCTACTACTTTCACCCACAACCGGTTAGCTACGTAGGGGCGCAGCCCTGGCTCTACATTGGCACCTACCGCCAGCGCTACCCGCAGTACGTAACCGTGTACCGCGGTGGGGGCTACGGCGGGGGCGGCCGCTACAATGGCCACGAGTACGGCGCAGGCCGAGTGTATGGCTACGACCGCGGCGGCTACAACAATCGCGGCAGCGTGGGCAACCGGCCCTATGACCGCGACGGCTACGGCGGCCGGGGTGGCAACTACGGCGGCCAGCCCAACCGCGGCGGTAATCCCGGCGGCTTTGGTGACGACCGTGATGGCCGTGGTGGCGACCGTGGTGGCCGCGGGGGCATTGGCAATAACCCTGGCGGGGGCCAGCCCAACCGCGGCGGCTTTGGCGGCCAACCCGGTGGGGGCAACCCTGGGCGAGGAGGCTTTGGCGGCGGCCAGCCCGGCGGGGGTAACCCCGGCGGTGGCATGCAGCCCGCCCCGGGCCGCGGTGGCTTTGGGGGCCAGCCCGGTGGTGGCGGCCAGCCTAACCGGGGCACTTTTGGCGGGCAGCCCAGTGGCGGCCAACCTGGTGGCGGCGGGCAGCCTGGCGGGGGCGGCCAACGCGGCGGCGGCCAGCCGGGCGGAGGCAACCCTGGCGGCGGGGGCCGGGGCAGACGCTAGCACCTTGCTAATCAAGCAAAAAGAGGGGGACGACACCAAATAGGCGTCGTCTCCTTTTTATGTTTAATTGAGCGCAAATGCAGGCGGGGTTAGCGCAGGGCGGCCCAGTCCGTTTTGTCGTGCACGGCGGCGGGGGCGGGCAGCTTACCCGCGCTTAGCAGCTCGGTGATGTAAATCATGTCAGTATCGCGGCCCATGCCGGCGGCGGCCAGAATGCGGCCGCCCAGCACGTAGAGCGCCAGAAAATCCTGCTTGGCCACGTCGCCGTGGTAAATGATTTCATCCCACTTTTCGGCGTGGCCGGCGTAGCGCAGGCTTTTGCCATACTGCTGCGTCCAGAAGAAGGGCGCGGCCGTGAATTTCTCGCGCTGGCCCAGCATGTTGCGGGCCGCCACCTGGCCGTGCTGCTGGGCCACGCGCCAGTGCTCGATGCGGGTGGGCTGGCCAGTGGCGGCCAGCGGAAACCGGGCGATGTCGCCGGCCGCGTACACATTGGGCGCCGCTTGCAGGTATTCGTCGGTGACCAGGCCACCGTCTTTTTCCAGGGAGAAGGCTTCCTTGAGAAAATCGGTAGCCGGGCGCACGCCCACGCCCAGAATTACCACGTCGGCATCCACCAGCTTGCCCGTTTTTAGTTCCACGCCCACCACGTGGCCGCGCTCGCCGTGCAGGGCGGTTACCTCGGCCTCCGTTTCAAACTGCACGCCCTTTTCTTCGTGCAGCTTTTGAAACATTGCCCCAATTTCGGGCCCCAGCACCCGCGCGAAGGGCACTTTTTCCTGGGCAATTACTGTCACGGCCCGGCCTTCGGCAATGAGGCTGCTGGCGGCCTCCATGCCAATAAAGCTGCTGCCGATGATGACTACCTGCTTGGCGGCTTCGGTGGCGGCCAGTAGCTTATCGGCGTCGGCCTGGGTGCGCAGGGGCAGCACGCCGGCCAGGTTGTGGCCGGGCAGCTTGGGCAACAGGTTGGGGGTGCTGCCGGGGGCTAGCAGCAGTTGGTCATAGTGCAGGGGCGGCTGGCCTTCCAGGGTGATTTCCTGCTTGCTGAGGTCGAGGCCGGTAGCACGAGTATTCGCCAGCAGTTCAATCTGTTGCGCGGCATAAAAGTCTTTTTCGCGTAGTGGCATAGTGGCCGGCTTGGCCTTGCCCGCCAGGTAGGCTTTGCTGAGCTTGGTGCGGTCGTAGGGCACGTCGGCCTCGGCCGAAACCAGCACTACGCGGCCCGCAAAGCCCTCGCGGCGCAGCGCCTGGGCCGCAAATTCGCCGGCTGCCCCGCCGCCCACCAGCACAAACGTTCGGGTATCGGTGGGGGTGGCTGCCGGGGCGGGTGGCGCGCCGCCCAGTTCGGCCGTGGGCGTGGCGTCGGGCTTGTCGGTGCTGGCGGGCGGATTAGCGGGCACCTGCACCCAAATGCGCCCCTCGGCCTCGCGCACGGCGTAGGTGGGCAGGTCGTCGAGGGCGGGCGGCGCGCAGAGGTGGCCGCTATCCAGCTTAAAGCAGGCGTGGTGCCAGGGACATATTAGCTTGCCATTCACTACTTTACCTTTTTCCAGCGGCGCGCCATAGTGCGGGCAGTTGGGGGCGAAGGCGTGCACCTGGCCTTGCTGACGCGTCAACAGCACTTCGGGGCCGCCCTCAAGGGTAGGAAAGGTTTTCAGGCCGCCTTCGGGTAGGCTAGCGGAGTCGGTAAGGTCTATTTCGGGGCGCATAGTCTGGAAACTGAAGAATTACCTGATGCAACGCACGGCCGGCCCGCCGGGTTGGCTGCGCCAACCCGGGGCGGGGCGCAGGCCGCCGTTTTACCAGACCAGTTTTAGCGGTTACCCTAGCTAGGGCAGCTTCATTTTTGCACAGAATTTCCGGCAGCACCTTTGCGCTGCCCCAGGCCGGCCGAGTTTTCCGACTGCGTGTAAAATCCCTCCTCGAGCGTAGTGCCGCGCAGCCGCAGGCCGGGCGGCCACGCTTCGGCGCACGGCAGCGGGCAGTTGCCGCAACGCCCGGTAGCAGCGGGTGCTACGCGCAACGGGTAGCGCCCCAGCTGGCCCGCAACTTGTGTCGCCACGGGTGGGTAATCAACTGGTAATATGATAGTTGCTAACACCTCCGGCCGGGCCAGCTCGTGCCGCAGCCCGTTCACCCCATAAACCAGCCCAAGGCTGAGCAGCACCCAGCCGCTCAGCCGCCCCCGGCGCGCCAGCGGCGCGCGCAGTACCAGCAGCGGGCCCAACACGGCCGCCCCGATGAGGTAGGCATACCCAAAGCGCAGCGCCGGGGCCGCCGCAAACCAGCCACCGCATCCAATCAATATGAGTGCGTAGAGTTGCACCGCAGGCTGACGCAACTGACGGTGCCAGGCCGCCGGCCGCCGCAGGGCCAGCCACACTAGCCAGCCCAGCACCAGCGCCGCGCCGGCCAGCACCAGCACCAGCAGCCGCTTGTCGGCGGGCTCTTGCTGGGCCCACCACGGCGGCAGCCACTGGCGTAGCGGCTGCCCGGCGGCCAGCGGCCAGTCGGCCAGGGGCCGCCGGGCAAACAGCCTGATTTCGGCCACGTCGGCTAAACGCTGGGCTTCTGGCACCGCCCACTTGAGCCCCAGCGGCCAACCCCCCAACGGATACATTAAGTAGCCTGATAGCAGTACATTACGCCCCAGCCAAGGCAGCAACACTATAGCTGCGCTGCCTGCCACCACAGCCAGCCCGCGCCCCCAATCCCGGCGCGGCAGCCGCAGCAAGCCGGCGGCAGGCCACAGCAGCAGCAGCCCCGCCGAGGGCTTGAACGTGAGGGCCGTAGCCGTAAGCAGCGCCAGCCAGGCCAGGCCGCCGCGGGAGAGGCATCGCGTTTCGAGCAGCGCCCCCAGCAGCAGCAGGCCCCACGCGGCTACCGTGCTATCGGGCAGCGGCGACGAAATCCAGGGCCGCAAGGCCATGAGCAGCAGCAGCAGCGTGCCCAAGTAAAACCAGCTTAGCCAGGGCTGCCCGCCCGGCCGGACGTGAATGGCCGCCCGGCGCACGTGGTGCAGCACCAGCAGCAGGCAACCCGAGCTGTTAAGTATCTGCTGAAAAGCCGGCCCCCGCCCGGCCGCCGCCGGGCTAAAAAACGCCGTGAGCAAATGCGCGTGCGAGTTAAAAGCCAGCCGGCTTTGCAAGTTGCCCAGCCCCGGCACCGCCGGATACTGGTGCAGCCACTGCACAAACTGCGCGTGATACAGCGCCGCATCGGGAAACACGGGCGGCTGAGCGGCGTGCACCAGCACCAGCGCCGCCAGCACGGCCGCCAGCGCGCTCGCCCCTACTCCGGCCTGCCGCCACTCGTTAGCATAACTACTCAGCAAGGCCCGCAGCTGCGCCCGGCCGGCCACTAGGCAGCCGGCCGCCAGCACGCTCAGGCCCACCTGCATACCCACGGCCACGGGCAAGCCAAAGCTGAGCCCGGCAGCCAGCCAGGCCAGCGCGGCCAGCCCGGTCAGGCACAGCAGTTCGGGACTGCTGGTCAATATGTTAGGCAGTGGGCCCACCAGCCGGCGCAGGGCCGCCGCCAGCCCCAGCCCAAGGCCGAGCGACACGCCCAGCGCCCAGCCCCAAAACAGCAGTATCAGCAGCATAGGCCAGCGGGGCGGCGGGGCGGCCTAAAACTCGGCGTTCTTCGGGAAGCGCGGGAACGGGATAACGTCGCGGATGTTGGTCATGCCCGTCACGAATAGCACCAGCCGCTCGAAGCCCAGGCCGAAGCCCGCGTGCGGCGCCGTGCCGAAGCGGCGCGTGTCGAGGTACCACCACAGCTCGTCTTCGGGCACGTGCATTTCCTGCATGCGGGTTTGCAGCTTCACCAGGTCCTCCTCGCGCTGCGAGCCGCCGATGATTTCGCCAATGCCGGGGAAGAGTACGTCCATGGCCCGCACGGTGCGGCCATCATCGTCGAGCTTCATGTAGAACGCCTTGATTTCCTTGGGGTAGTTGGTGAGGATAACCGGCTTCTTGAAGTGTTTCTCCACCAGGTAGCGCTCGTGCTCGCTCTGCAAGTCGGTGCCCCAGTCCACGGGAAACTCAAATTTCTTCTTTGCCGACTTCAGAATCTCGACCGCCTCGGTGTAGGTGAGGCGCTGAAACTCGTTGGTAGTCACGAAGCTGAGGCGCTCCAGCAGCTCCTTGTCGTAGGTGTCGTTGAGAAATTGCAGGTCCTCGGCGCAGTGTGCCAGGGCGTACTTCACCAGGCTTTGGAGGAAGTCCTCGGCCAGGTCCATGTTGTCGGTGAGGTCGTTGAAGGCCACTTCGGGCTCAATCATCCAGAACTCGGCCAGGTGGCGGGCGGTGTTCGAGTTTTCGGCCCGGAAGGTGGGCCCAAAGGTGTACACGCTGCCCAGCGCCATAGCCGCCAACTCGCCTTCCAGCTGCCCGCTCACGGTGAGGTTGGTTTGCTTGCCGAAGAAGTCCTCCGAATAATCCACGGCGCCGTCCTCAGTGCGGGGCGGGTGCTCGGGCGGCAGGGTAGTTACCCGAAACATCTGGCCCGCGCCCTCGGCATCGGAGCCCGTGATGATGGGCGTGTGCACGTAGTAAAAGCCGTGCTTGTTGAAGTAGTCGTGCACGGCAAACGCCAGCGCGTGCCGGATGCGCAGCACCGCCCCAAACGTGTTGGTGCGGGGGCGCAGGTGGGCAATTTCGCGCAGGTGCTCCAGCGAGGTGGCTTTCTTTTGCAGCGGGTAAGCCTCAGGGTCGGCGGTGCCGAGCACGGTAATCTCAGTAGCCTGAATCTCAACGGCTTGCCCTTTGCCCTGGCTGGCTACCAGCTGGCCGCGCACGGCAATGCACGAGCCGGTGGTGATTTCCTTGAGGCTTTCCTGCGGAAACTGCTCGGCAGCAGCCACCACTTGCAGCGTGGCCAGGCACGAGCCGTCGTTGAGGGCAATAAACTGCACGTAGTTGTTGCCGCGGCGGGTGCGTACCCAGGCCTTCACCAGCACTTCGCGGTTGAGGTCGGTACTTTTGAGCAGGTCTTGGATGCGGGTGCGGCGGAGCTGGTCGGCAGGCATAAAGAAGGATTAAGGAGTGGGGCAAAGGTAGGTTCCAAGGTTAGTGTACCTCAAATACGCTGGCCCCGCCCCCCGAAAACACCCAGATGAAGCGCCCGGCCCGGTCGAAGCTCAGCCACTTCAGCATCTCCCCTTTGTGTTGCGGCAGGCCGGTGGTAAAAGCTTTTTGCCTAAAGCCCAGCCGGGTCACTTCGCCCGTAGCAAAGCAGTAGAAATAGAGCCCGCCCTGCGCGGCGGGCAAGTACTGGTTCCAGCCCGCCAGCGTGCCATCGGCCGTTAGCCGCACGCTGGCCCACTGCGTGGGTACGTATTGCAGCAGGGCAGTAGCCGTGGCCGAGCGCGGCTCCACGGCCAGCAGGGCCAGCCCCCGCCCCGTACCCGCCCCGCCCATGCGGGCCGAGTAGTAGCCGCCAAACGTGGCTACCTGTAGCTGCCCCGCCGCGTAGCGCAGCGCCAGTAGCTGCGGCGCGTCTAGTAGGTCGTCCAGGCTGTCCGGCAGTTGTTGCTCGGCGCGCAGCGCAGCACTTAGGCTAAGCGGCTGGGCTGGCGCTACCTGGTAAAAGGCAGCGGGCAGCGCTTGCATATGACTATCGGTCTTTGGCGCGGGCCGCAGGCGCAGCAGCCCCAAAAACAACTGCCGGCCCCGGAACTGGCCGTGCTCGTAGGCCACGGCCAGTTCGTTGGTATCGGGTAGCCAGCAGGCCGCGCCTGGGCAGCCGGCGCGGCCGGTGAAGCGGGCGGGCAGCACCTGGGGCTGTTGGTCGGGGCCTAGCACGTCGAGTACCCGCGGTACGGGCTGGTCCAACGTATCGAACAGCAGTACCTGGTCAATAAATACTACGCCAAAGCCCTGCTGGTAAGGAAATAACGCCCCGCCGCCGTAGTCGCGGTCCGCAAAGGTGTCGCCCGCCTGCTGCCACTGCTGGTAGCGGGCCGAAAGCGGGCGCAAGTCCTGCCCCGGCCCGATGGGGCCGTCGAGCGAGAGCCGCCACAACTGCCGGTCGTGGGTGAGGGCCACGGCGGCCTGGCCTTCGTGCAGGGCCAGGCACTGGCGGGTGAAGCCGTGGCGCTTCGGCGTAGGAAAGTCGCGGTACTTGCTGAATTTCATAGTACTATCCAAAGACGGAGGCGCAAAATAAGCCGTGCTGGCGCGCCAGTAGTACCGGCTGGTAGCACTGGCGGCACACCGGCTATAACCCGCCAGCCACCGGCCCGCTAGCAAGCTGCGCCAGGACCGAGAGTTAACCTCATCCGTGCATTGGGAGTATGAGAGGGGCCAACTGGAAATTGCCCGCCGTACCTTACGACCAAGGGCCGGCCGGCTACGTATCACTATTCCATGCTCGCGACCACGCCCCTCGCCTATTTTCGCCTTTCTTTATGCAACGCCTTGATTTAAAGCAACTTCTCTCGCAACGCCTGTCGCCCCAGCAGATTCAGTTTATCAAGCTACTGCAAATACCCACGGCCGAGCTGGAAACGCGCATCAAGGAAGAAATGGAGGTAAATCCCGCCCTCGAAGAAGGCGATAGCGAGGATGCCGACGACCGCGACGACAACTCGGACGAGGCCCCCGAGGCCGACGACCCCAACGACTCGCTCGACAACGACGAGAACACCCTGGACGAGGACTACGCCCCCGCTGGCCCCGACGCCGCCGAGCCCGTCGAAGAAAGCTATAACACTGACGACTACGCCGACCAGGGCCCCGAGCCCGCCGCCACCAATGAGCCGGAAGGCATCGACAACGACAACCACGAAATCGACATCAGCGACTACGTAAACGACGATGAGATAGCGGGTTACAAAATGCAGGGCGACGGCCCCGGCGACGAGGAGGAGCGCGAAATGCCCCTGGCCGACAACAGTGGCTCGCTGCAAGACTCGCTGCTCGACCAGCTGCACTTTGCCCAGCTCAACGAGCGCCAGCAGGCCATTGGTGAGCAGCTGGTGGGCTCGATTGATGGCGACGGCTACATCCGCCGTGACCTGGCGGCCATTGCCAACGACCTGGCCTTCAGCCAGAACCTGGAGGTGAGCGAAGACGAAATTGAGGCCGTGCTGCGCGTGGTGCAGCAGTTTGACCCGCCCGGCATTGCCGCCCGCGACCTGCCCGAGTGCCTGCTGCTCCAGCTAGAGCGCCGCCACCAGGACGAGGACACCCTGAACGCCGAGCGCATCCTCACCGAAACGTTTGACGAGTTTACCAAGAAGCACTACCAGCGTATTCAGCAAAAGCTTGATTTAGAAGATGATGAGCTGAAAGACGCGGTGGCCGTCATTCTGCGCCTGAACCCCAAGCCGGGCGGCAACGGCCCCGTAAACGCGGGCCGCGGCAGCGGCGGTGGAGCGCAGTACCTCATGCCCGACTTCATCCTCACCAACGACAACGGCGAGCTGAACCTGACCCTGAACGCCCGCAACGCCCCCGAGCTGCGCGTGAGCCGCGACTACCGCGAAATGCTCCAGACCTACGACAAGGCCGCCAAGAAGGACCAGAAAATGAAGGAGGCCGTGAGCTTTGTGAAGCAAAAGCTCGACTCGGCCAAGTGGTTTATCGACGCCATCCGGCAGCGCCAGAACACGCTGCTGCGCACCATGTCGTCCATTGTGGAGCTACAACGCGAGTTTTTCATGACCGGCGACGATTCGAAGCTGCGGCCCATGATTCTCAAAGACATTGCCCAGCAAATCAGCATGGATATCAGCACGGTGAGCCGGGTGGCCAACTCCAAATCGGTGCAAACCGAGCACGGTATCTACCCCCTCAAGTTTTTCTTCTCGGAAGGCATCGCTACCGATTCGGGCGAGGACGCCAGCAGCCGCGAGGTCAAAAGCATCCTGCGTGACCTCATCGGCGGCGAGAAAAAAGACCATCCCCTCAGCGACGACAAGCTGGAGAAAATGCTGAACGCTCGCGGCTACAACATCGCCCGCCGCACCGTGGCCAAGTACCGTGAACAGCTCAACATTCCGGTGGCGCGGTTGCGCAAGGAACTTTGAGTTCTTAACTTGCTGCTATATTTGCCCAAAGCAGTAAACCCAGCACCAGCAACCTATGCCCATTCTGTATGCGGAACTTAAGCTAGCAGGACGGCAAGTAGCGTGTGACGTAGCCTCGTTCTCCTTCACGTAGGCCACAGACGAGAAAGGCCGCCCCAGCTCGGTGGTGCGGGTTGGCTTGCTTAAGGTCAGGTCATTATCAGCGGGTAGGCAGCGGGCTGGCATTTGTGGGAAGAAATTAAATTCGACCCCTACCGCCGCGAGAGCGGGCACCTAGTGTTCTTCCAAAACGAAGGTATCACGGCCCGCCGCTACACCTTCTACGATGCGGCCCTGGTCGCGCTCACGTTCCGCCATGCGGGCACGGGCAGCGCCAGCCGCCAAACCGCCACCCAGGTCGAGTTGCATTTCTCGGCCGCCACCATCGAGCTCGACGGCATTCGGCTGGAAGCCCACAGCCTCATCCCCTGGCAGACGGCCGCGCGAACCAGCTTCCGGGCCCTCACCACCAAGACGCTGGCCGTAGAGCTGTTGCCTAATCTACCGCGCGAACCAGCTTCCGGGCCCTCACCCAGCCGCCCGACCCCCAGCCCTCGGCCCACCTGGCGGCCGGCCTGGGTTTGCTGGCCCGGAAAGCGGTGCAGGGCGCCCCGAACATCATTGAAAAAGCCCCGCCCATCGCCTTTGAGGGCGCGGCCCGCACCCTGACCCTACTACCGGGCTTGCTGCTGGCCCCAGTCAACGGCCACGCAGACCCGGCAAAGGATTACGATTGGCAGCTGTACCACCGCAACCACCAGCCGCAGGCGGCTATTCCGCCGCCCCCGCAACCCGATAAAGTTCGCCTGGTCCAATTGGAGCGAGCGCTAGAAGTCCAAACACTCACGGCCCAGAAGGAGGCCGAGTTGATTGTACTGCTGGCTAAGGTCAAAGGTATTCATGTGCAAAAATTGGTGAGCTCAACTCAGCAAGCACAGTATCGTCTAAAATTAAGCCAACTAAACCTTATAAAAACAAGAAACAACTACTAGGGAGCGGTCCTAGTAAGGAAAAGAGTAAACGTGAACAGTACTTAGGTACTACCCCTCGTAAAGCTTCAGCAACCGGCACAAAGGTTATTAAGCGGATGGAATCTGAGCGTAAAATCCAACCGGATTCTTTAGGCAATAAACAGGTGCTAGGACCAGATGGTAATTGGTACCCCGTCAAAGAAACCGATATGGGACATCTACATGACGCTGTACAATGGTGGAATGCAGAAGGCCGTAAACACGGGGCTAAGAGCCCGGAAATTCGCAAATGGATGCTTGACCCTGATAACTACGAATTAGAGCCCAGCAGTATAAATCGTAGCAGAGGAGGCAAACTCAAAGAAAGATACCTACCACCTTTAAAATAAATTTATGTCTGTCACTAAAGAATTGAAAGATAAGGAGTACAGCCAACTAGTGCAGCTTAGCAAGGCTGGTGATAAGTGCATGGAACAAGGTGACTATTCAAAGGCTATTGCGCAATTCAGTGCTGCTTTTGAACTAGTTCCTGAACCTTACCAAGACTGGGAAGCATCCTTATGGCTACTCACCTCTTTGGGTGAAGCATATTACTTTGATGGTGAGTATAGGCAGGCTCACGCGGCCTTGGCTAAGGTGATGAATGTACCAGGGGCAATTGGCAACCCACTTATTCATCTTCGCTTGGGTGAAGTGCAATTTGAGTTAGGTAATTCTAAACAGGCAGCGGACGAACTACTACGCGCCTATATGGGCGGAGGTAAAGAAATTTTTGAGGACGAAGACGAAAAGTATTTCGACTTTCTAAAGCAAAACGTCATTCTATAGATTACAGGCTTTATGCAAAACTAATTGTCATGCTATACGCGCAATAAAAATTGTTTTTTTTGTAAGTCACTAACTTCATGAAACTACTCTGGTGCTGGCGTTGCCGACAAGTGATACCGATGCTGGAAGACGAAGAATCGTACTTGGTGGATAAAGCGCACCACGAGGGAATGCCTTTTGTGGAGGCCGAAGCGCGCAGGTTGGGCAAGTCCTTACTACCCGAAATCCCCTTAACAGGCGTGGCGCTCCGGCAGCGCCCGATGCTGGAAATGTACCGCCTGCTTACAGGCTTTGAGGAGACCAACCCAAATGCAGTGCGGCACCATATTGTCGAGCTCTATGGGCCGCCGTGCCCCCAGTGCCATAAGCCGCTGCGCACTTTGAAGGCCCGCTTTTGTGCTGCCTGTGGCTTTGGGCAGGCAGCTATTGCCACTGATTCGCGGCCACTGGCGCTGCGCAAACCGGAGCTATTCGAATAGCTTCCAGCCGTCAGCCTAAAGTAAAACCCGCTCTTCACCGTCTGGTTGAAAAGCGGGTTTTTCGCTTTTTCTTATGTCTCAACGAATTATACTTACCGGGGCCACGGGCATGGTGGGCGAAGGCGTGCTCCTCACCTGCCTGCAACAGGCCGACGTAGCGCAGGTACTCAGCATCAGCCGGCGGCCCAGCGGGCACGCGCACCCCAAGTTGCGTGAGCTGCTGGTGGCTGATTTTTTCAATCTCACGGCCATCGAAAGTGAGCTGGCGGGGTACTCGGCCTGCTTCTTTTGCGCGGGCATCTCGTCGGTGGGCCTGAGCGAAGACGCCTACACCCATACCACCCACGACCTCACCCTGCACTTCGCCGAAACGCTGCTGCGCCACAGCCCGGGCCTCACGTTTTGCTTCGTGTCGGGGGCGGGCACCGATAGCCTCGGCAACAGCCGCCAGATGTGGGCCCGCGTGAAGGGCCGCACCGAAAACGACTTGCGGCAACTGCCGTTTCGGGCGGCTTATATGTTTCGGCCGGGCCTCATGCAGCCGCTGCCGGGCCAGGCGCACGTCAAGACCGGCTACGCCATCATGGGCGGCTTGGTGCCGCTGCTGCGGCGCGTGGCCCCCAGCTTCGCCTGCACCCTGCGTGAGGTGGGCCAGGCCATGCTGCGCGCCACCCGGCAGGGCGCGCCCAAGCAAGTGCTGGAGGTGAAAGACATCGTGCAGTTGGCCAAGTAGTTACTGTCGCCTTATCCTTCGGTCAGCCGCAGTAGCACTTCGTAATACGGCCGGCCAATGACTCGGGCCCGCAGCCAGGCAAAGAAGCTAAGCACTTGCAAATCTTCTTGTTGCGTGGCCAGAAAACCAGGCATAGTGGCCACCCGGTTGGCAAAGGCCGACGTAGTGGCTACGGCGGGGTCGTCGATTATTTCGTGCACCAGGGCCAGGTAATGCAGCACCGAGTGGTAGGGGCCGCCGGCGGGCACGGCGGGGTGCTCGGCCGTGGCCGCGGCGGCCGGAAACTGCTCGTGCAGCCGCCGCTCTATGGTGCGCAGCCGCCCCAGCGCCAGCTCAGCGTTGCCCAGCTCCAGCTGGATGAGCAGCTCGCCGATGTTGTGGTTGAGCAGCCATTCGAGGCCCTGGTTTTGCTCCAGCCAGTGGTCGGTGCGGTCGAGGCTGATGAGGGTTTGGTTGGCTTTGGCAAACTTGCCTTCGGCGAAATAATGGAACGTGAGCTGCAAGCGCGCCGTGAGCTGGTCGGCGGGTAGCAGCGCGGGCTTGGCTTTCAGAATCTCTTCTAAAATATTGATACTATCGCGGTTACGATTCAAAAACGCGTAGTTAGCCGCCAGTAAAAACGTAAGGCGCGGCCCCATTTCGGCAAACTGCCGGCTGGGCGCAGCGGCCAGCACCGCCCGCGCCTGCTCCAGGTACGCCACCGACTCGGCAAAGCGCCGGGCGCGGTACAGCGCATGAGCCAGCATATAGAGCAGCCGCAGTTGGTAGCCGCGCTGGGCCGGCGCAAAGCCGTGGCGGCGCGCCATCAGCCCGTAGCAGCGCTCGATGAAGGGCGCAAACGTGGCGAAGTCGCCGCGCGCCAGCATCGCGTGCCGCGCTATGCTCAGCAGCCGGCACAGCAGCGAGGGCGAGCGGGCGAAGGCTTCCTGCAAGTTATATTCAATCAAGATGTTGCGCAGCAGCTCATCGACGGGTACCGCGCCGCGGCCGTGCATGCGGGCCTGGCGCAGGCGCTGCCGCAGCAAGGCATCGGCAATGCCGGCGCGCTCCTCCTCGTCGGCGGCTTTTTTGTTGCGGTGGCGGCGCTCGATAATAGCCTCCAGGGGCTCGGCGTGGGGCGAGTGGGCGTACTGAATCTGCACGTTGTACACGGCGTTCAGGGGCTCGTACTGCTCGTTGTCGAGGGCCAGCTTTTCGGCCTTGCGCAGCATGGTCCAGGCCAGGCGCGGCACGCCGGCCCCAAACAGGTACTGGGCCAGCGTGAGGTGGCCGCGCACCGGGGTGGTGGCGGTGGCATCGTGCTGGCGCTGGCGCAGCAGCAGAAAGTCGGTGAGCTGCCTGAACAGCCGCTTGCGCAACGCGTAGTAGGCCACTGGGTTAGGTTCGTCGGGGTAGAGCTTGTTGATGAGCACTTCCGAGTCGTACTCCTTGGGGTGCAGCAGCAGGGCCAGCAGGCGCACATCCTGGCGGCCGGCGGGGCGGCGGCGCTGCCACTGCATGTACTGGGCCAGGTCGCGGCGGTCATCGGGGGCCAGGGTTTGCAGGGTCAGGCGCAGGTCGTCCATGAAGGGCAGGTGGATAGCAGAACCCGAATGTAAGCGGGCCAATTGCGAAAATTAATTGGGCCCCAACCTCCTGCTTATTCTTGCCGTACAAGCCTCACAACCCACCACTTTCTTTTCTCAATCATGGACGCTAATAACAACAACATCGACGACAGCACCGAGCTGAAAGCCCGCGGCAACTGGAACGAAGTAAAAGGTGCTGCCAAGCAGAAGTGGGGCCAGCTCACCGACGACGACATGGCCTACGACGACGGCAAGCAGGACGAGTTCTTCGGTAATATCCAGAAGAAGACCGGCCACGCCATCGACGAAATCAAAGACTGGTTCTCGCAGACCTTCAGCGGCACCAGCGACGACCCCAACCGTCCGTCGAACCAAAACCATAGCTAAGCAACTCTTTCTGAGTTTTTTCAAAGGCCCCGCTCCTACCCTGGAGCGGGGCCTTTTTCAATGAGTGAATTGTGAATGAGTGAGTTGCGAAGGAGTGAATTAAACGAAATTTCATTCACAACTCACTCACTCACTGATTCAATCCCAGAGGCTGGCGGCCACGCGGTAGGTGTTGGCGTGGGCCTCCACGATGTCGGCGATGCGCTCGGAGTAGCCGCCGCCCATGCACACCACCACGGGCAGGCCACGGCGATGGCAGGCGGTGAGCACCAGCTCGTCGCGGCGGCGGCAGCCGGCGCGGCTCAGGCCTAGGTAACCCAGCTTATCGGTGGCCAGCACATCGACGCCGCTGAGGTAAAATACAAAATCGGGTTGGCACAAGTCGCCGTCGAGCAGGCGGGGCAGCACATCGGTAAGCTGGGCCAGGTACTCGGCGTCGCCGAGGCCGTCGGGCAGCGGCAGGTCGAGGTCCGACGCCTCCTTACGGCCCGGAAAGTTGCGCGCCCCGTGCATGGAGAAGGTAAACACGCGCGGCTCGTGCTGGAACAGGGCCGCCGTACCGTTGCCCTGGTGCACATCGAGGTCGATAATGAGCACTTGGCGCACCCGCGCCGGCTCGTGGGTGAGCAGCCAGTTAGCCGCCACGGCCTGGTCGTTGAGCAGGCAAAAGCCCTCGGGGCGGCCCGCAAACGCGTGGTGCGTGCCCCCGGCAATGTTGAGGGCCACGCCGCCACCCGCCAGCACTCGCTGCGCGCAGCCAATGGTGCCCCCGAGCAAAGTCATTTCGCGGTCGGCCAGCGCGGGGCTCCACGGGAAGCCGCTGGCCCGCTCCTCCTGCCGCGTAAGCTGGCCGTGCAGCAGGCGGTGCACGTAGTCGGCCTCGTGGGTGAGCAGCACATCGGCAAGCGGCGGTGGGGTAGGAATGAAGAAGTCGCTGGCCGTGGCCGTGCCTTCGTGCAGCAGCTGCTGGGGCAGCAGCTCGTACTTCAGCATGGGAAAGCGATGGCCGGGCGGCAAGGGCAGCAGGTAGTTGGGGGCAAACGCAATATCCATGGACACAGCCCAGGTGGGGCCGAAATAAAACTAAACGGGGAACCTGCGTACTGGCAAAAAGTGTAGTTAGCAGTGCGCGCAGCAGGATAATTCGGCTACTCTAGGTGGGTATTGGGCGAGTTGTTAGCTTATTAGCTTGCCGCGGGCAAACCGACTCGCAGCTACTGTCGTAGCTTTGTCGTGACTCGTTATTATGTTATAATTTCCTCACCCTACCCTTTTTGGTTGCTCAGATGGCGTCTCCTCACATCAGTTCTTCCCACCGCTCGGTGTCGCCCCGCCCCTATCGCCGCTCCTCCTTCAACGGGGCCAAGCAACTAGAGGCAGCCGGCGCTTCTACGCGGCGGACGCTGTTAGTGGTGGGAGTGCTGGTGGTGGCATTGGTAGTAACAATGGGCGTGGTAGCCTATCACTTGGCCACTAGCCCCCAGTAGCGAGCCGGGCGTGTCGGCCGGCGCTACTCATCGAGCAGGCTGCCAAAGATGCCGCCCAGTACGGTGCCGCTTTCCTTTTTGGCATTGCCACCCCACGGGGCCAGGGCCTGAATGAGCTTTTTCACGGGCATCGACTGAATCCAGACGCGGCCGGTGCCGCGCAGGGTGGCCAGCATCAGCCCCTCGCCGCCAAATATCATCGACTTGAGGCCGCCCGCGCGCGCCACGCTAAAGTCGATACCCGGCTCAAACGCCACTACGCAGCCCGTGTCCACACGCAGCAGCTCATTGTTCAGCCGCTTTTCGATAATGGTGCCGCCGGCGTGCACAAAGGCTTTGCCGTCGCCGGTCAGCTTTTGCAGAATAAATCCTTCGCCGCCAAATAAGCCGGCCCCCAATTTCTGATTGAAGTGCAGACTGATTTGGGTGCCCCGGGCGGCGGCCAGAAAGCCATCCTTCTGCACAATGAGGCCTTGCGGCATCGTTCCTAAATCAATCGGAATGATGGTCCCGGGGTAAGGAGCCGAAAAGGCCACCCGGCTTTTGCCCACGCTGCCCCGGTGCGTGAAATGCGTCAGAAACAGGCTTTCGCCAGTAATGAGCCGCGTGCCCGCCGAAAATAGCTTTCCTAGCAGGCCTTGGTCGGGCGAGGAGCCATCACCCATCTTGGTTTCGAAGGCAATACTCTCCTCCATGTACACCATGGCGCCAGCCTCGGCAATCACGGTTTCCTGGGGGTCCAGCTCAATTTCGAGCACCTGAATATCGGCGCCAATAATTCGGTAGTCAACATCGTGCGAGCGCATGGCCAATGAAATTTGGGTGGAGCACAAATGTAGTGGCCGCCCCAAATTGCCGGCCCCGCGCCACGCTCAGCTTAGCAGACGGCCTTCCACAGCAATGCATTAGCTAACCTACTGATTTTCTGATTATTACTAATCGGGCAGCTCCCGGCGGGTTTCAGCAGCCTCGTCGTCGTCGGTGGCGGCGGGCTTTTTGCGTTTGGCCTCGCGGCTGGTGCGCTTCATAAAGTCCTCGTCGGTTTCTTCGGGCTCTTCGGGCGGGCCATCGGTCACGGGGAAGTTTTCTTCGTCTTCGCGGGCCAGGCGAGCTTCTTCTGCGGCGGTGCGGGCCTGGGCTTCTTCACCAAACTGCCCCTCGCGGTGCACTATCTTTTTGTCGCGCACGTGGCGACCCAAAAACTGGTTTATCTGCTCGATGGAGTAGTTGGAGGTGATTTCGCCCAGTGGGTTCACCCCAATTTCGAAGCCATCCAGTTCTTTGTGCACGCGGGCTTTCTTCTCTGGCTCGGCGGGCTTCTGCTTGGGTTTGGTGGGTTTTTTAGCCATTTGGTATTCAAGAAGTCAGTAACGATGAGCAACTACGGGCCAACGCAAGAGGCCGCGCCGTAGTGCATACGGCGCGGCCTTGGGTTGGGGTTTGGTGAGCCTTACACAGCAGCCACTGGCGGTCTGCTTCAGCGGCCCGGCCAGTTGGTGGTAGCCACCAACTGCCGGGGTGCGGCCGCGCGGCCCGGCATTCAGCCTAAGCAGCCAGACGCGCAGAAATAAGCTGAGCAGTCGTGCGGATTACGCAAGTTGGAGGAGCCGGCCAGGGCAGTTAATTTTTTATTGAAAAAGTGCAAGTAATTAATAGGGTAATTAATGGATAATATTTTGCATTTTTCAAAGTAAATAGGCTATAAAGGAGACGAAAGAATGATTTAACAGTCCTTTAAAAAGCACCATTATAATCATTAGTTGCCAGGTGCGAACTTTGTTAGTTGATAGGCTATGCCTCTTTTATAGAAATCTACCAACAATCTTCATTTACCTTTTCCAACTAATTCTTTACTCGATGAAAGTATTCCTACTTGGACTATTGGTTGTTTTTTGGAGCGGCACAGCCATGGGCCAAACCTTGTATACGTTTAACGGCGGTGGCACCACTGGCGATTGGACCAAAGCCAACACCTGGACCACCGACCCCACGGGCTCGACCCGCGTAGCGGCCCGAGTGCCCGGCAACGGCGACAACATAGTGATAACCAATAGCTTCGTGGTGCAGGTAAACAGCGCCATCGCTACTACCGGGCTCAAGATTACCATTCAGCGCGGCGGGGTACTCAATTTGAAGTCGAGCAAGGCCACGTTTGCTACCCTCAATACCCTGGCGGGGCAGGGCACACTGCGCATTGGGGCTCCCTACTTCCCGGCGGTTACCACCAACAACTTCGACGATGCCAACACCGGCACGGTGGAGTACTACAACTGGGGGGCTACGGCGGCCCTGCCCAGCACGGCCACGCAGTACAACAACCTGCGCCTGCTCAACGACACCACCACCACCTACACGGCGCAGCTCGACAATACGCTGACGCTAACGGGCAGCCTAGCGCTGGTCAGCACCTCGCCCACCGCCACTAACCCACAGGTAACCTTCAACCTGGGCAAGGCCGCTACGGCGCGCACGCTCACGGTGCAGGGTGATATAACCGTAGGCGGGGCTACGGTGTTGGGCGTGACCAACGCTAATGCCTTACACACGCTCAACGCGGGCGGCAGCTTTATTAACAACGGCACGGTAGACCTGTACAACTCACAGGCACAGAATGCGTTGCTTAATTTCACCGGCAGCACCGACGCCAGCTTTGCTTGCCGCGGCATTACTGACCTGAGTGTATTGCAACTCAACAAGGGTATTGATAGCCAAGTGCTGCTCGATATTACAGCCACGGTAGCCTCAGGTGGCGCTTCGGCCAGCAACCTGCGCCTGCTGAACACCGCCGACGGCATTGACCGCCTGAGCCTGATAAACGGCGTGGCCAAGCTGGGCAACAACATTACGCTGCCGCAAATCCACAATGGCAACGACTTCGGCACTGGCTTTTCCATTGGCTCGACGAGTACCAGCCCCACCTTGTGGGTAGCCGGGGCCACCCTGCAAAACAACAATGCCCGCGGGGCTATCGTGTATGGCACATACCGCATCGACGGGGGACGCTTTGAGTGCATTACGCCCGATGCCATGGTAATTCGGGAAGATGGCCAGGTACTGGTAGAAGGCGGCACGACGCAGGTAGACAAGATGCGCCCGTCGAGCACCACCACCAGCCACCGCGGGTCGTTTATTATGACGGGCGGCTTGTTTGAGTGCCTGGGTACGGTGCAGGATGCGAACCACCCCAACTTTGCCCGCTTTGCGGTGCCCTACCTCACCCAGTCGTTTCGGATGACGGGCGGCACCATTCGGGTGCAGAACCCCGGTAATGCTACTGGTATTTTCCACATCGGCATCAATTCCAACAATGCCATCGTTTCGGGCGGCACCATCGAGGTGGTGCTGCCCAGCACGGCGGCCGAATGCAAAATATCGTCGACGGTGCCACTCTGGAACCTGAGCATTGTGCGGGCGGCCACCACGGGCACGGCCCAGGCCACGCTGGCGGCCGTAACCGTGCCCACCACGCCCACCGACCTCAGCCCCGGCGCTACGGTAACGGCCCAGCCGCTGACGGTACTTAACAACTTCAATGTAGGGGGGGTAAACACCACCCTGGGGACCAACACGCCCGCTATTTTCAACGCCAATGCGCTGGCACTCACCATTCAGGGAACACTAACAATTGCCTCGGGCAGCACCTACCTGCCCGGCAACAACAACACCATCTTCAGCGGCGGCCAAGACCAGCAGTTGGTCAACAACGGTATTATCGGCGCCACAGCTGGCACCAACACCTTCTACAACTGGACGGTGGACAAGTCGGCCGGCACGCTGGTGCTAGCCGGTTCGGCCAAAAATTACACCGTAGCCGCCCCCGTCACCGCCCCCAACCCCGGCCTGAGCCTGCTCAACGGCGTGCTCAGCGACAACGGCAGCACCATCAACGTGCTGGGCAACATGGTCAACTCGGCTTCGCACACCAGCGGCGGGGGCACGGGCAGCATCACGCTGGCCGGTAGCGTTAATCAAACGGTGAGTGGCAACGACCAGGGCATATTTGGCAACCTCAACATCAACAGCGGCGTGGCCGCTGGCGGCATAGCGGCCACCTTCACCGCCAACATGAGCGTAGCCAGCGCGCTGAACTTCATCAGCGAGAATATTCTGGCTATTGGTGCCAATCGGCTGTCGCTCACCAACGTGAGCACGTCCGATGCTATCAGCGGCACCTTCTCCAACAAGTGCTTTGTGCAAACGGCCGGCAACCAAAGTGACCTGGGTCTGCAAAAGACTTACGGCGGGGCCGATAACTTTATTTTCCCCGTGGGCACGGGCACTAAGTACGCGCCGGCCAACGTGATTCTATCGCTGGCTACCACGCTGGCCAAATACGGCCAGGTGAGCGTGAGCCCCACCGCTACCCGCAACCCCTTTGTGACCAACGGTACTGCTGGCTCGCTGGCTTACTACTGGAAAGTGCGCAGCACCGGCTTCGGACCAATTCCCGACGGGGCCATCAACATGCGCTTTACCATGACCAACACCGATGCCTCGGGTACGCTTACCAACTACGTACCGGGCCGCTACGTGCCCGTATCCTGGACGCCGCAGTACACCGACCCCAACCTGGTAGTGGAAAGTGCCACTACCTCCAGTATCCGATTCAACGCCCTCAACCAGTTTGAAGGTGAATATACGGCCGGCCTGCCCGGTGCTACCGGTGCCTTCGGCGCAGTAACGGCCTTTTATAGCCGCAATACTGGCAACTGGACAGCGAACACTACTTGGAGCACTGTAAGTAACAGTGGCACAGCTGTGCCAGCCGGCAGTGTTGCCGGGGTTAACTACCCAAGTGCCAACAACCCGGTATTTATTGGCTCGTTCACTGGCAAAATCTACCACACCGTAACCGTGGCCGCCGACGCGGCCAACGCGGGCTCGCTAGTGATTGACCGCGGCTCGATAATGGATGTGGGCACCACTACCGGCCACAACTTCGGCGCGCTGCCCGATGCCAAAATTGGCGGTTCGGGCCGCCTACGCGTGAGCGCAAAAATCGCTTCCGGGGCTACCGCCCCCTACATCGCCACCTTCCCCGGCGGCGACTTCGGCTCGTTTTTGCAGGAGAACGGCGGCACGGTGGAGTACTACACCACCGGCAACGTTGACTTTACTGTACCCACAGTCTCGGGCACGCTCTCGCTGAACTCGTATAAAAACCTGTGGGCGGATGCCGCCAGCGGCCGCACCATCACGCTGCCCAACCTGGGCCTGCGGGTGTTTTCGCAGCTGAAAACCGGTACCTCGGCCGGCACGGGCCTCGTGCTGCTGAGCGCCGCCGCCAACGGCGACCTGCGCGCCGACTCGCTCATTGCGGTGCAGGCCGGTACCCTGCGCTATGCCAACGGCGTGGCCCGCACCCTCACGGCCGATACCGACGTGCGCCTCGACGCCGGCGCTACGCTCGACGTGAGCAGCGTGGGTACCGCCGTGGCTAATGCCTTGACCATTGGGGGCTCGCTCACCAACAACGGCACCCTGGACTTCAACCTGGGCAACGGCCGCATAGCCAACCTGACTTTCCTGGGCAGCCAGAATACGAAGTTCACCGGCCCCTCGGCTACCCTCACCGACCTCTATACCCTTACCCTGAACAAGGGCCTGGGCCAGGCCGCTACCCTGAGCCTGGATGTGGCGGGCACCCTCACCACCCCCACCAGCGGCTGGCTGACCCTCACCAACGGTACGCTGCGCTACGCCAAAACGGCCGGCACGCAGCTGCTCACCATTCACGACGCTAACAGCCCATACCTGATTCCGGACAACGCTGGCTTTACGATGGATGCCCCCGGCGCCACCGTAACGGTAGCTACCAACACCACCGCCCCAGCCACCAATACCAGTTCGGCTTCCGACCTGAAGCTGGCCGGCCAGCTGCAAGTGCTGCAAGGCACCTTCAACGTGGGCACGACCGGCGTTATCGGCAACGACCTGGAGTACGCCAGCGCCGGCCGGCCTACCATTGGGGTAGGTACGGGCGGCACCCTGTACGTGAACGGCCAGATTCGCCGCACCACGGCCAACACCAACGGCTCGCTGCGCTACGACCAGAGCGGCGGCACGGTGGAAATTCGCGGCGCCCGCGCCGAAGTGTACCAGAACAACGAGCGCGGCCTGCTGGAGGTGCAGGGCCCCGGCAGCATCTTCCGCATGAGCGGCGGCACGCTGGCTTTGCGCGGCACCAACACCCGCCCCACCATCATTGCCGACCTCTACCTGCGCCCCGACTCGACGGTGGTGACGGCGGGCACCGTGCTGCTGGGCAACTTGGTGAGCGGCAACATCACGGTGAGCCTGGAATCGTTGGTACCCCTCTATGATGTGAAGGTGGAAAACGGCAACAACACCAGCAGCACCAACACCGGCCTGCTCACCGGCCTCAACCCGCTGAACCTGAAAGGCTCGCTGACCATCGGCAACGACAATGCCTACTTCAATGCCAACGGCCTGCCCCTGAATATCGACCGCGACCTGGTCAACAACAACGCCTCGACTAACACGGGCCTGACCAACGGCGGCTTCCAGCCCGGCACGGCTGCCCAGACGACGACCTTCACCGGCAAGGGCCCGGCTGTGCAGCAGCTCACCAGTACCGCCGCCAACCTCACCGTATTTGGCGGCCTGGTAGTGAACAACGCCCAGACCGGCGGCACCCTGCAGCTGGGCCGCAACGCCCGCGTTATCGGCACGCTCAACCTTGCCAAGGGCACCCTGGCCGACAACGGCCAGACCCTAACTTCGCTGGGCGACATCATTAATTCGGCTACCCACACCAGCTCCGGCAGCGGCAGCCTCACGCTGCTCGGCACCGTAAATCAGAACATCGACGGCAACGGCAAGGGCAAGTTTGGCAACGTTGTTCTCAACAACACTGCGGGGGCCACTACACTGGCCAACCAGGAAATCACTGGCGTGCTTACCCTCACCAATGGCGTGCTCACCATTGGCTCTAACCTCTTGAACCTGAGCAACCCCGCCGCCGGCGCGGTAGCGGGCACCTTCAGCAGCAGCAACTTCATCCGCACCAACGGTATCGTGGCCGACCTGGGCGTGCGCAAAAGCTACCCCAGCGGCGCGCTGAACTTCCTGTTCCCCATTGGCGCGGCGACCAAGTACACGCCCGTGACCATGAACGTGACTGCCAACACGGCGGCCGGTACCCTCACCGTGCAGCCCATCGACCTGGCCCACCCCTCTACCACCGACCCGGCGGCCAAGGAGTTGGGCTTTTACTGGAAAGTGCGCAGCACCGGCTTCAGCAACCCCATTGTTACGCAGGTATTCACCTACGTCGACAACGGCGTGGGCAATGATGTGAACGGCACCGAAGCCAACTATAAGCTGGGCCGCTTCCTAAACGGGGCCTGGATACCGGCGGCGGTAGCAGGGGTGGGTGGCATCCCTACCAGCACCGTGAACACGGGCAACAACACCCTCACCAACGCCGCTGCTACTTACCTCGACGGCGACTACACCGGCGGCGAACCCTCGGAGTTTGGCCTGGTACCCACGTTCTACAGCCGCAACTCGACGGCCGGCCTGGCCGGCGGCGGCAAATGGAATGACCCTACCACCTGGACCAATAATGCGGATGGCTCGAACCCCAGCGTCGCGTTCACCTCGTTCCCGACCCTGGCCAACCCGGTGGTTATCCGCAGCGGCCACCTCGTCAACGGCGCCCCGCCCCTCAACACGGGTGATGCTGGCCACGAGGCCGCCAGCCTGCAGCTGCTTGGCTCGCTGAACCTCAACAATACGACGGCCAATAACTTCAACACCGTAACGGGCTCCGGCACGGTGCGTATTGGCTCGGCCCTGTTCCCAGCCGGCAACTACGCTGCCTTTATGGACGCCACCGGCGGCACCGTGGACTACACGGCCGCCGTGCAGCTGCCCGCCCGCGACACGTACAACAACCTGACCTTCACGGGTGGTAATACCAAGCTGCTCAGCAACCTCGACCTGACCATCAACGGCACCCTGAGCGTGGCCGCCGGTACCACCGTCAACAACCCCACCAGCCAAGGCATCACCCTCACCTCGGCCACGAGTGGGGCCACCCTGGCCGGCACGGTTAACCTGAACGACGGTCCCCTCACCACGGGTGCCTTCCTCACCAACAGCGGCACGCTCAACCTGGGCGCGGGCGCGGTGAGCATTGGCACGGCTTTCACCAACAGCGGCACGCTCAACAACGGCAGCGGCGCGCTGGCCGTGGGCACCAGCCTCACCAACAGCGGCACCTACAACGCAACGGTAGGCGAAGGCACCCTCGATGTGGGCACCGGCTTTGCCAACAACGGCACCTACAACGCCGGCAAGGGCACCCTCACCATCGGGGGCGACTTCAGCAACGCGGCCGGCAAAGGCTTTGTGGCCAATACGGGCAGCGTGCTGGTAGCCGGCAACTTCTCGAATGCCGGCTCCTACACCGTAGCCGACGGCGTGAGCGGCAACTTGCTGCGCATAGTGGGCGATTTCAATAACCTCGCCAATAGCTCGTTTGCGGCGGCCACGAGCACCCTGGTGCTGCGCGGTAACTTCACCAATAATAGCGGCCTGGGCTTCGATGCCAGCGGGGGCCTAGTGCAGTTCATCACCGACGACAGCCGCCGCCTCACCGGCGCTACCACGTTCTACGACGTGCAGAAAGTGGGCGCTTCCACGCTCACGCTCGGCACTAGCTCGGACATAACGGTTAAGAACGTGCTGACCCTGAGCAACGGCCTCGTTGTGACGGGCACCACCAACACGCTTTCGCTCACCAACTCGGCCGTGCAGCCCATTGTGGGCACCAGCACGAGCGCCTACGTGGCGGGCCGCCTGGCCATCACGCTGCCCACGGCAGTGGCCATGCGGGTGTTCCCGGTAGGCCTGGGTGGGCGCTACCGCCCGGTTACGCTCAAAACCGAAGGCACTTCGAGCAAGCCGCAGGTTATCCTCACCGAAATCTTCAACGGCGCGCCCACCGGCAAGCCCGACGCAACGCTGTCTAACCTGTCGGCCAACCGCTACTACCGCATTCAGCGCCTCACGGATGGCACGCTGGCCCCAATTTCGGTGCAGCTGAGCTACAATACCGACGTAGTAGATGAGGAAGTGCACGTGCCCGGCAACCTGCGCGTGGCCCAGCTGAAAACGGATGGCACCTGGGGTACCGCGGGTGGCTCGGGGGTATTCTCGCCCGCCGACCCGCGCGGCTATACCACCTCGGCCTCGGCCCAGACGCTCGTTAATACCACGTCGTTCTTCGCCCTGGCTTCGACCAATGAGGTAGACAACCCGCTCACGGGTCGGGCTCCGCTGCCGGTGCAGCTGCTGAGCTTCACGGCCGCCCGCCAGGGCTCGGCCGTGCGCGCGGCCTGGGCTACGGCCTCGGAAGTCAACAGCGCCTACTTCGTAGTAGAGCGCTCGGCCGATGGCCGCACGTTTAGCGACGTGCAGCGGGTAGCCGCGCAGGGCAGCAGCGTGGTGCGCCACGACTACGCCGCCCTCGATGCTCTGCCCCTGCCCGGCACCAGCTACTACCGCCTGCGCCAGGTGGACCAGGACGGTACCGTGGCCTACTCGCCAACGGTAGCCGTGCGCTTCGATGGCGCGCTGGCCGCCCCCGCCCTGGCGGTGTACCCCAACCCCACGGCCGGCCAGCGCTTCCAGGTGCTTGCCAGCAACCTAGCCACCACCGGTGGCACGGTGCAGCTGTTCGATGCCCTGGGTCGCCTCGTGCTCACGCAGGTAGCCGCCGCGGGCACGGCCGAAGCCACCATTCAACCAGCCCAAACGCTGGCCAGTGGCCTGTACTTCGTGACGTGGCAAACGGCCGACGGCCTCAAGCTCACTACCAAAGTGGTGGTGAACTAAGCCCACCGGGCAAGCCACAAAAAAGCCCCGACTGCGTGTTGCAGTCGGGGCTTTTTTGTGGCCGGCCGGTAACGCGCAAGCTACGTGGCTCCACGTCTCAGTGCATCGTTCAGCAAGCCCGCAGCCCCTGGGGTGGTACCCGGCAGGGCTGTACGCGCTGGGTTGTCGCCCTTCGGGGCACCCCCCTAGCCTCGGTTCGCTTCATGCGCGAAGGCCAAAAAAGAGGAGAATTAATTTTTGGATTTAGACTTGATTACTAGATTTTTGACACTAAAATCAGTCGCCTTTTTTAGAGAGGGGCCGGGGGCAGCGTTGACAAGCTCTAGCTAAACGCCTGACCAAGTGCCGCGTAGCGGTACCAGGTTTGTAGAGATAAACGCGTTGTAAGCACCAAGTGCCGCGTAGCGGTACCAGAAACCCCTAACGCCTCTGGCACCACTACGCGGCACTAGTTCTTTTGGCGCGAATTACTACAGACCTGGAGCCGCTACTCGACACTCAGTCAGGCAGTTACCTGAAACTTATCAACGCTGGGGCTGGGGTAAGATGTCCCCCAGCATCTTACCAAAAAAAAAGGCCCCGCCGGACTATCCGGCGGGGCCTTTCACTTCAGGTAGCAACGGCTTATTTCTTCTCGATGCGGCGCACGGCCGTGGTCGTACCCTGGCGCACTTCGAGCAGGTAGATGCCGGCGGGCAGGGTAGCCGGCAGGCGCAGCGGCTGCTGGGCCGCCAACACTACCGGGGCCAGCACTGCCCGGCCCAGCAGGTCGCGCAGCGACACTGTGAGCGGGCCGCCCTGTGGTAGCTCAACGTGTACCAGGTCGGTAGCGGGGTTGGGGTACACGGCCAGCTCGGGCAGCGCCTGGCTGGCCTGGGCGGCTAGCACCAGGTTGAAGGCGGTGGCGCTGGTAGCCGTGCCGCCGGGCGTTACCACCGTGAGCGTGCCGCTCACGGCGCTGGTGGCGGCGGGCAGCACCAGGGTGATGCTGGTAGCCGAAACCACGGTGTAGGTCGGAATAGCCAGGGTGCCAATGCGCACCGCTGTAGCCCCCGTCAGGTTGGTACCCGTGATGGTGACCGTGGTGCCGGGGCCGCCCGAGGTGGGCGTAAAGCTGGCGATGGTGGGTACCGCTACCGGCACCGTTACGGTGAAGGAACCGGCGCTGGTGGCCGTGCCGCCCTGGGTGGTTACGGCCACCGGGCCCGAGGTAGCGCCCGTGGGCACTGCAAACGTGAGCGTGGTGGCGTTCACCACCGTGAAGCCGGTTACGGCCACCCCGTTCAGGGTCACGGCCGAAGCGCCCGTCAGGTTGCTACCCGTCACGGTCACGGTAGTACCCACCGGCCCGCTGGCCGGGGCCAAGCTGGCAACCGCCGGGGCCGGGGCCACCGGAGCTATTGAAATACCACGAAACGCCATGTTGGCCCCCGCCGTAGCCAGTGCCGCCGGCAGCTCCGTCAGGGCTGGGGCCACGTTGTAGCCCGTATTGTCGGTCAGCGCGTAGAGGCTGGTGGCGGTGCTGGCTACCAGCGCCACGCCGGTGCCACTGGGACTACCCTGCAAGCCGCGCACGCCCGAGCCATTGATAGTGCCGTTCAATACCCAGGTGCCGGCCACCAGGCTCCACTTCTGGATGCCCGCGGCGGCGCGGTCATCAGCCACGTAGGCTACGTCTACGCCGGGCACGGTGGCATCGAGGTCGGCCAGGTAAAAGCCGTAGGGGCTGGCCCCCGCCGTAGCGCCCGGAAAGCCCGGCAGCGCCGCCACCGTTTGGCCAGCGGCTGTGGGCAGGCCCGTGCCCACTTGGCTCAGGCCAATGTAGGGGCTCGAAGCCGCCGACACGTACACGTTGCCGCCGGCTACGTTGATGGCCCGAATATTAGTAGGTGCGGTATTAAGCTGCGTCGAGGCAAAGCTGCCCAGTGCCTGGTAGCGCACGCCCGAGTTGGCCCCCACGCTGTAAAAACCGGTGCCATCGACCGTAGCCGCCGCCCGAATGCTAACGCCACTGAAGGCATCGCCGGTGCTGGTGCTGGTATCGATGCTGCCATCGGCAGCAATTAGGCCGATAACACGGGTAACGTCGGTGGCGGCTGTGGCGGCCACGGCGGCCGTGCTGGGCGCGGCTCCGTAGCCCGTCAGCACCAGGTAGCGGCCATCGGCCGAGCGGGTCAGGGCTAGCTCGGTAGTAGCGTTGCCGGCAGCAGTAAGAATACGGTTGTTGTTGCTCACCGAGGTCGGCAGGGCTACCGACTGCACCAGCGTACCGCTCGGCGTGTACTCATCTAGAAATACCGCCGCGGCGGCCGCCGAAAGAGTCGCATTGCCGTCGCCCACGCGGGCCACTACAATGTTGCCCGGCTTAAACGGCGCGGCCGATGCCAATAGGGGAGCAGCCGAAAAAGCGGTAACCAGGAAAGTTACCAGTTGCTTAGGATAGAATCTTCTCATGAAATAAAAGGAAGAAATGAGGAAAATAGTACTAACAGAAGCTGAAAATGGCTTCTATCAACGAAGTTACCGCCTTCCTCCTGCAAACCAAATCGATTTGGCTATCCTGCTGTAGTCCTACTTCATTTTGTGCTATGCACCCCCGTTTTTCATGATTCATGTCTGCCGCCTTAGCGCCTGGCCTCGCCTTGGCAGTGCCCAAAAAAAGCCCCTGATTATTCAATCAGGGGCTTTACACAATAGTGACAGGCGCTTGGGCTAGCCCAAACGCTCGATGGCCGTGCGCAGGCGGCTGGCTACTTCACCGGTACCCAGGATGGCCAGCGTCTCAAATAGGTCGGGGCCAGCGGCGGCACCCGTGGCGGCTACGCGCAGGGCTTGCAGCACCTGGCCGGGCTTGAGGCCCTGGGCCTCCATCGTTTCGTGAAACAGCGCCTTCAGCACCTCCGCATTGCTGCTGGGCTCCGAGTCGGCGGGCAGCGCGGCAGCGTAGGCGGCCAGGGCGGCGCTCACCTGCGGGTTCCACTTCTTGCTGACAACCGTTTGGTCGTACTCCATCGGGGCGTCGAAGAAGTACTTGGCTTCCTGCCAGAAATCCTGCGGGAAGCTCACGCGCTCCTTCATCACGCCCACAATCTGCTCGGCCTTGGCCTGGTCGCAGGCAATGCCGTGCGCGGCCACGGCCGTGAGCAGGTAGGGCGCCAGCTCGGCATCAGACTTGGCGCGCAGGTAGTGCTCGTTGAACCACTTAACTTTATTCTGGTCAAACTTGGCGGGCGACTTGCTCACGCGGTCCATCGAGAAGGCCTGGATGAGCTCGTCCATCGAGAAAATCTCCTGGGCAGTGCCGGGGTTCCAGCCTAGAAAGGCCAGGAAGTTGACCAGCGCCTCGGGCAGGTAGCCCTCCTCGCGGTAGCCTTTGCTGAGGGTAGGCTCGCCGGTTTCGGCGTCGGTGCCGCGCCACTCGGTAGCAAACACCGGGAAGCCCAGGCGGTCGCCGTCGCGCTTGCTGAGCTTGCCCGTGCCGTCGGGCTTGAGCAGCAGCGGCAGGTGGGCAAACTGCGGCATGGTCTTCTCCCAGCCCAGGTAGCGGTACAGCAGCACGTGCAGCGGCGCGCTCGGCAGCCACTCTTCCCCCCTGATAACGTGGGAGATATCCATCAAATGGTCGTCCACAATATTGGCCAGGTGGTAGGTCGGCATGCCGTCCGACTTCATCAGCACCTTGTCGTCGATGGCGCTCGAATGCACTACTACCCAGCCCCGAATCATGTCCTGAAAGCGTACTTCCTCCTTACGCGGCACCTTGAGGCGAATCACGTAGGGTGTGTCGTTTTCGAGCAGCGTCTTCACCTCATCCTCGGGCAGGGTGAGCGAGTTGCGCATCTGGGCGCGGGTAATGCTGTTGTACTGCGGATTAGGCACCTTGGCGGCTTGCAGGCGCTCACGCATCACGTCGAGCTCCTCGGGCGTGTCGAAGGCGTAGTACGCGTAACCGTCGCGGATGAGCTGGTCGGCGTAGGCGCGGTACATGGGCTTGCGCTCGCTCTGGCGGTAGGGCGCGTGGGGGCCGCCCTTCCAGGGGCTTTCGTCCAGCTCAATACCCACCCACTCCAAGCTCTCGCGGATGTAGTCTTCGGCACCGGGCACAAACCGATTCTGGTCGGTATCCTCAATGCGCAGTATCATGGTGCCGCCCAACTTGCGGGCCAGCAGGTAGTTATAAAGCGCCGTACGGACGCCGCCAATGTGCAGCGGCCCCGTGGGCGAAGGTGCAAAACGCACCCGAACAGGTCGGTCAGTCATAGTATGTGCGGTAAGCTTTAGCTTGCCGTAAAGAATATGCAAAGGTAACTTCCAGCCCACGGGAAAAGCTGTTGCATGGCCCTGCGGTGCCAGCTAAAGCTTACCGCACTGCCTACCCCACTGCAATGCAGGAAATTTCCACCTCCACGTCGCGCGGCAGGCGGGCTACCTCCACCGTTTCGCGCGCCGGGGCGGTAGCCTCAGCAAAGTAGGTGCCGTATATCTGATTGATAATGGCGAAGTTACCTAAGTCTTTCACGAAGATGGAGCACTTCACCACGTCGGTCAGCTGCATACCGCCGGCCTTCAGTACGGCCGTGAGGTTCTGGAGCACCTGGTGGGTTTGGGCGGCTACGTCGCCTTCGCCCACGAGTTGGCCGGCCGCGCTCAGCGGAATTTGGCCCGACACGTAGAGCGTATTGCCGGCCTTAATGGCCTGCGAATAAGGACCGATGGGCGCGGGCGCCTGGTCGGTAAGGATAACCTGGTGGGACATGTGGTAAAATGGTACGTGAGTAAATGCGTAAGGTGGCAGGCCGCAAATAACGCAAGAAGCCGCTCCCATTGCTGAAAGCGGCTCCCGTTGAGCAAGCCAAAAACTTACTCACTTACACCTTATTTATTCCACCGTCACCGACTTGGCGAGGTTGCGGGGCTGGTCCACGTTGCAGCCGCGCAGCACGGCAATGTGGTAGCTCAGCAATTGCAGCGGAATCACCGACACCAGCGGCATCAGCACTTCCGAGGTAGCGGGCACTTCAATCACAAACTCGGCCATGGCCGGGATGGTGGTGTCGCCCTCCGTTACCACGGCGATAATGCGGCCCTTGCGGGCTTTCACCTCCTGAATGTTGCTCACCACCTTCTCGTACGAGCTGTCCTTGGTGGCGATAACCACCACCGGCATGTTCTCGTCGATGAGGGCGATGGGGCCGTGCTTCATCTCGGCCGCGGGGTAGCCCTCGGCATGGATGTAGCTGATTTCCTTGAGCTTAAGCGCACCTTCCAGGGCAACCGGGAAGTTGTAGCCGCGGCCCAGGTACAGGAAGTTGGGCACGTCCTTAAACGTCTCGGCAATCACCTGAATTTCGGCATCCAGCTTCAACGCCTTCTCCACTTTCGTGGGAATGTTGTGCAGCTCAGTGGTCAATTCACGCAGGCGGGTGTCCGAGAGCGTGCCCTTGCGCTGGCCAATGCACATGGCCAGCAGCGTGAGCACCGTTACCTGGGCCGTGAAGGCTTTGGTAGACGCCACGCCAATTTCGGGGCCGGCGTGGGTGTAGGCCCCGGCGTCGGTGGCGCGGGCAATGCTGCTGCCCACCACGTTGCAAATGCCGAAGATGGTGGCACCCTTGCTCTTAGCCAGCTCCAGGGCAGCCAGCGTATCGGCGGTTTCGCCGCTCTGCGAAATGGCAATTACGATGTCGCGCTCCGAGATAACCGGGTTGCGGTAGCGAAATTCCGAGGCATACTCCACTTCCACCGGAATGCGCGCCAGGTCCTCGATGAGGTACTCGGCTACCAGACCCGCGTGCCACGACGTGCCGCACGCCACAATGATGATGCGCTGGGCATTCACAAACTTCTGCTCGTAGGCCCGGAAGCCCGCCATGTTGAGGTGGCTGCCGCCCAGTTCCAGGCGCCCGCGCATGGAATCGAGAATGGAGCGGGGCTGCTCAAAAATCTCCTTGAGCATAAAGTGCTCGTAGCCACCTTTTTCGATGCTATCAAGCTCCAGCTCCAGGCGCTGGATGTAGGGCGTCTGCACCACGTCTTCGCGCGAGCGGATGGCCAGTTGGCCATCCTTGATAACGGCCAGCTCATAGTCGTTTACGTAGACTACTTCGTTGGTGTACTCAATAATGGGCGTGGCATCCGAAGCAACGAAGAATTCGCCTTCGCCAATGCCGATTACCAGCGGCGAGCCTTTGCGGGCCGCGATGAGCTGGTTGGGAGCATCCTTGCTTAGCACCACAATGGCGTAAGCACCAATCACTTCGTGCAGCGCTAGGCGCACGGCCTCTTCCAGCGTGCAGTGGTTGTTGGTCTGAATATCCTCAATGAGGTTGACGAATACCTCCGTATCGGTATCGGAGTGGAACGTGTGACCCTGCTTTTCCAAGTGGGTTTTCAGCGCCGCGTAGTTCTCGATGATGCCGTTGTGAATGATGGCAATCCGCTCCGAGGTGGAGTAATGCGGGTGCGCATTCACGTCGTTGGGCTCGCCGTGGGTAGCCCAGCGGGTGTGGCCCATGCCCACGGTGGCGTGGGTATCCTTGTCGGTCAGGAATTTCTCCAGCTCGGCTACTTTGCCTTTCTTCTTATAAACGCTCAGCTCGCCGTTGAGCAAGGCCACGCCGGCCGAGTCGTAGCCCCGGTATTCGAGGCGATGGAGACCTTTGAGGATAATGGGGCAGGCCTCACGATGGCCGAGATATGCAACGATACCGCACATGTGCAGAAAAAGTAAAAGTAAATTTTAAGATAACTATCAATCAATCACCCGTAGAGGCTGGGCGCGGGGCATTAGCAATTTTATAGCCAAACCCCCACGCCCGCCGCTAAGCCCTTGTAAAACAGCACCGGCCGCTGGCTTCGCCCAAAGCGAGGCCAGCGGCCGGTACGGGACCAGCAAAGTTAAGAAGTATCTTCTCAACCCCGCCACAGCCCAAAGCCACTAGTTGGCCAGCTCGTTGTAGAGGGCCTGGTAGGAAGAGAGCAGGTTTTCGTCGGTAGCCACCTGGCTGAGGCGGTTGTGCAGGGCGTATTCTTTGAATAAGCCGTTCAGGTTATCGGAAAAGTCCTCATCCTGGCGCACTACCGTGTCGGCGTACTCCATACCCAGCTTCACGAAGCCCGAGAAGTCAGCCGTTTTCAGCGACTTCAGCATCTGGTCGTCGATGTCGAGCATCTTGGCTTTGTCCACTAAGTTCCCTTCAAATTTATCCAGGAATTCGTTGTTGTAGACCGTGAATACCGACTTAGCATCCTTGAAAACGGGGTCTTTCTTGTAAGTCGTTTTCAGGTAGAGCGGGATGAGCGAAGTCATCCAGTCGTTGCAATGCACGATGTCGGGCGACCAGCCGAGCTTCTTCACCGTTTCGAGCACGCCCTTGCAGAAGAAGATGGCGCGCTCGTCGTTATCGGCGTAGAACTTATCGTTTTTGTCAACCAGCGCCGACTTACGGTGGAAGTAATCCTCGTTGTCGATAAAATAAACCTGTAGCTTCGCGGTCGGAATGGAGGCTACCTTAATTACCAGCGGCTTCTCATCGTCGCCCACCGCAATGTTGATGCCCGAGAGGCGCACCACTTCGTGCAGGCGGTTCTTACGCTCATTAATGATGCCGAAGCGAGGCACAAAAATCCGGATTTCGGCGCCCGCCTCCTGCATGCCGGCCGGCAAGCGGCGCAGCAGCTCCGCTACTTTCGTAGTCTGGAGAAAAGGGTCAATTTCGGTGGCCGCGTACAGGATGCGCAACTTCGACATAGCTAGTGAACTAAAGGATTTGAGAACAGGCCACAGATTGGCTCCACAAAAATACGCATTTTTTCGCGAATTTTCAATAAAATTCGCTTAACCCTATTGTTCTATCGTTCAGCTAAATGCACGTTTTTACTACCGCCGCCGAGCTGCGCGCCTACTCGGAGGCCGCCCGCAGCGCCGGCCGCCGCCTGGCCTTGGTGCCCACCATGGGCGCCCTGCACGCCGGCCACCTGCAACTAGTGCAGGCCGGGGCCGCCGCCGGCTACGACGTTATTGCCAGCATCTTCGTCAACCCCACTCAGTTTAATAATCCCGACGACCTGCGCCTCTACCCGCGCCTGCCCGAGCAAGACACGGCTCTGCTGGCCGGGGCCGGCTGCACGGCACTCTTCATGCCCGCCGTGGCCGAGATGTACCCGCAGCCCACGGTGCTACACTTCGACTTCGGGCCCCTGGAGCGGGTGATGGAGGGCGCGCACCGACCCGGCCACTTCAACGGTGTGGCCACGGTGGTGAGCAAGCTCTTTCACCTGGCCCGGCCGCACGTGGCGTACTTCGGGCAGAAGGACTTTCAGCAAGTGGCTGTGGTTAAGCAACTTATAGCAGACCTGTCATTTGACCTAGAACTTCTGGTGTACCCCACGGTGCGCGAGGCCGATGGCCTGGCCATGTCGTCGCGCAACCGCCGCCTCTCGCCCGCGGCGCGGGCGGTGGCCCCACTACTTTACCAAGTGTTGACCCAGGCGGCTCAGCAAGTGCGCCAGGGCGTGGCCCCGGCTGAGGTGCAGGCGCAAGCAATTGCCGCGCTGGCAGCCGAGCCACAGTTTACGCCCGAGTATGTTGAAGTGGCTGATGCGCAGACCTTGCAGCCGGTGGCCGGCTATGAGGCGGGCCGCGGCGTTGTGCTGTGTGTAGCTGCCCACCTGGGCGGCGTGCGGCTGATTGATAACGTGGTGGTGTAGCGCGAAGCTCTGCTTCGTGCGCGAGCGAAGCGAGCATTGGGCAACTGGCTGGCGTTGCGCAATGCCGCATACTCGCTGCGCTCGTACACGAAGCTGGAGCTTCGCGCTACAGTTTGCTACCCGCGCGCTTGGCCGTAGTCAATTTCGGTGTTATCGCCCAGGTTGAGGCTATGATTCAGGCCTTTGAAGGATGCATCGGAGCCCACGATGCAGTCGCTCATCACCGCGGAACTGAGTTCGGAGTAGGAGCCGATGATACTGTCGCTAATGATAGTGTGGCGGATGATGGTGCGGTCACCGATGGCCACGTTGGGGCCGATGATGGCGTGCTCGATGCGGCAGTCGGTGCCGATGCTGACGGGCGGGATGATAACTGTATTCGGAAACTCGGGGTAGGCACGCACGTTGCGAAACTCGGGCTGGTCGAGCAGGCGAGCGTTGGCTTCGAGCAGCGTTTCCTTGCGGCCGCAGTCAAACCAATTATCCACGGCCACGGTCTGCATGGGCTCACCTTCCTCGATGAGGTGCATGAGGGCATCGGTGAGTTGGTACTCTTCGTGGGTGCGGCGGCCGGTTTCGATGAGCCACTCCAGCGACTGGGCCAGCTTTTCGGCGTTGGCCATTTTGTAGAGGCCCACCAGCGCGTAGTTCGACTTTGGAATGCGGGGCTTCTCGACCACACGGCTGACTTCGCCAGCAGCATTGGTTTCAACCAAGCCGAAGAGGCTGGGGGTTTTCACTTCTTTTACGGCCAGCACGGTGCCTTCCTGGCGCAGCAGGGCGGGCAGGTCGATGTCCACGATGGTATCGCCGAGCAGGATGAGCACGCCGTCGGGGTCGTGGCGGAAGGTGTCGCGGGCCACCCACAGGGCGTGGCCTAGGCCCTCGCGGGGCTCCTGCACCACGAAGGTGGCGTTGAGGTCGGGGTAGTGGCGGCGCACGTACTGCTCAATCTTTTCGCCCAGGTAGCCGATGATGAACACAAATTCGGTGAGGCCGGCCCCGCGCAGGCGGTCGATGATGTGGCCCAGGATGGTATTGCCGGCTACCGGCACCAGGCTTTTGGGCTGGGTGTGGGTGTGGGGGCGCAGGCGCGAGCCGATGCCGGCAACAGGAATGATGGCTTTCATGAACAAAGAGGGCAAAGGCAGAAAAAGCAGAACCGTACAACCGTTATCGGGCGGCTGCGTACTTTGCGCCGGTCGGGCACCATAACCGCCACCCTTGGCTGGTGGTTACGACCGGCCGGTTCTTTTCTTTCTCACCGCTGGGCCTCAAAGCTAGAGCCCAGCATTTAGAAACCCTTGTTCTATGAAACGCCTTCTTCTCTACTTCGCCGCAATGGTGACGCTGCTCTCGCAATCGTCGTGCGGCTACAACGGCATGGTTGAGCGCGACCAAGCTGTGAAAGGCCAGTGGGCCAACGTGCAAAGCGCCTACCAGCGCCGCTCCGACCTCATCCCCAACCTGGTGAGCACCGTGAAGGGCGCCGCCAACTTTGAAAAATCGACCCTCGAAGGCGTTATCGCCGCCCGCGCCAAGGCTACCAGCGTGAACATTAGCGCCGACAACCTGACGCCCGAAAACATCGAGAAGTTTCAGGCTGCGCAGAGCCAGCTTTCGAGTGGGCTGGGCCGCCTGCTGGCCGTGAGCGAAAACTACCCCGAGCTGAAGGCCAACGCCAATTTCCAGGAGTTGCAGGCCCAGATTGAGGGTACCGAAAACCGCATCAACGTGGAGCGTAACAAGTTCAACGGCAACGTGAACGACTACAACACCTTCACGCGCTCGTTCCCCAACAACCTGTTTGCCGGCATGTTCGGCTTCCAGCCCAAGGGCTACTTCGAGGCTGATGCGGGTGCCAAAGACGCGCCCAAAGTTGACTTTGGCGACATGGGCGGCGGCAACGCCCCCGCTGGCAGCAAATAACTGCTAAACAATAGTTTAAGAACGTCATGCTGAGCTTGCCGAAGCATCTCGCTCGCTTCGTTAGCACGGCGCGGTAGAGATGCTTCGGCAAGCTCAGCATGACGTTCTTTCTTTTTGACAAGCTCCCCCCATGACCCACCCCCTTACCCCTGCCCAGGAAGCTGCGCTGGTGGCCGCCATCAAGGCCGCCGAACTGCGCACGTCGGGCGAAATCCGGCTGCACCTGGAAGATAAATGCCCCACGCCGGAGCCGCTCGACCGCGCTGCCCAGGTGTTTGCCGAGCTGCAAATGCACCGCACCAAGCTGCGCAACGGGGTGCTATTTTACCTGGCCTGGCAAACGCGGCAGTTTGCCGTGGTGGGCGATGCGGGCATCAACTCGGTGGTGCCCGACGAGTTTTGGGAGGCCGTGAAGGAGGCAGTGATGGACCACTTCCGGCAGGAGAAGTACGTGCCGGGGCTGGAGCGCGGCATCCGGCTGGTGGGCGAGCAGCTGCGGCAGCTTTTCCCCTACGACGGGGCCACCGACGTAAATGAGCTTGACGACGACATTTCTTACGGCGACAACCCGCCCACTCCCCGCCGATGAAAACGATGACTCTTACCAAGCCGCGCCCGGCCCTGCACCCGGCCGCCTGGGCGTGGCTGCTGGTGCTCCTGCTGGGCCTGGGCTTGGCGGCCCGCGCTCAAACCGTGCCCCCACGCCCCAACCCGCCGCGCCTCGTAAATGACCTGGCGGGCCTGCTGCAACCCCAGGAAGTGGCCGCGCTGGAGCAAAAGCTGGTGGCCTACAACGACAGCACCTCATCGCAGATTGCGGTGGTCACCGTGCCCTCGCTCGACGGCAACGACATTGCCGACTACTCCCAAAAGCTGTACGAAAGCTGGGGCATTGGCCAGAAGGGCAAGGACAATGGCATCCTGGTACTGGTGGCGGCTAAGGAACACACGGCGCGCATCCAAACTGGCTATGGCCTGGAAGGGGCCGTGCCCGATGCTCTAGCTAAGCGCATCATTAGCAACGTATTAGTACCCGCTTTCAAGCAAAACCAGTACTACACGGGCCTTGACCGGGCCACCGACGCCCTTATCTCATTGGCCAAGGGCGAGGGCTACAAAGGCGACCCCAACCTGGCGCGCCGCGGCCCTCGCGACCGCTCGGGCTCGGGCATCGGCCTGTGGCTGATTATTGGCGCGTTGGTGCTGTTCTTCCTCCTGCGCTCGCGGGGCGGGGGCGGCGGCCGGGGCGGCCGCGGGGGCGGGGGCTTCATTCCCCCCATCATCTTCGGCGACTTCTCAGGCGGCCGGGGCGTGTTTGGCGGCGGGGGCGGCGGCTTTGGTGGCGGCGGCGGCGGTGGCGGCTTCGGGGGCTTTGGCGGCGGCAGCAGCGGCGGCGGCGGCGCCAGCGGCAGCTGGTAGCTTTCTAATGAGTGAATGCATAAGGGGTGAATGAGGGAATGTTGGCTAGCCACTTCGCTCATTCACCCCTCACACTTTTATTTCTATGCTAGGTTGCGGGCTGGCTTTTCTCCTCCTCTATTCGCCCCATTCTCATTCATTTATTCACAACTCACTCATTCACAATTACTTTATAAGCCGGGCGCTCATAAAACGGGCGTAGCAGGCGAACCACTTCCAGGGCGTCGGCGAGGGCTTCGTGGGCCACGTGCGGCTCGGGGTCGCCGAAGCGCGCCTGGCAGATGAGCATGGAGGGCAGGCGCGAATCCTTGTGCCAGTTGAGGTAGAACGCGGCTGGGTCGAGCACGGCGGGTTCGGCTCTTACCAGGGTGCCCCAGCCGGGCAGCTCGCGCAAAAACAGCAGGTCGAACGTCCCCACGTTTTTACCAGCTATTGTGAAGCTTACGCAGTCCTTTTTGTCGGGCTTGAAGCCGTTGGCCAGCAGGAACTCGCGCAGCTGGGGCAGCACGTCGGCGGGCGCGCAGATGTCGGGGGCAGCGGCCTTGGTTTTGTCGGCCAGCTCGACCAGCAGGCGGGCGTTGAGGGCCAGCGCGCCGGGCGTGCCGGTGAGCTCGCGGTAGCGCAGGGCGCGCCGAAAAGCGGGCAGCTCGGCCAGGGGCGTGGTGGCGGTGCGGCGGGTATCTTCCACTACGGCGGCCAGCTCCAACACCTGGTGGCGGAGCGGGTCGGAGCCGCTGGTTTCGAGGTCGAGCGAGACGTAACGCATAGCAATAAACGAGAAAGAGGGAAGAACTACTGGTTACGTAATTTTTCCCTCTCCCTTCTTATTTCCTGCCGAAAACTTACTCCCAGCGCAGGTCGTTCAGGCGCAGCTGCAGGGTGCGTTGACCACGAAACTCATTCATTTCTAAGGCGTAACACACACTAAATAGTGCATCGGGGCTTTCGAGCAGGCGGGGCAGATAATGGCCCAGGCCGAAGCCGATAGCTTCCAGCACGAGGCCGGGCGACTGGCCGGGCTGCATGAGCCGGATTTTGAGGTGGCCGGCCTGGCCCACGGGGCGCACCGAGCCGGGCACCGCCCGCACGTGGTGGGTAGCAAAAATGGGCGCCGGGTTGCCCGGCCCAAACGGCTCCAGGCGGCCCAGCTGGGTCAGAAAATCCTCGGTGAGCTGGGTGAAATCCAGTTCCGCGTCAATCTCGACCGGGCGCACGGGCAGCTGGCCGGCGGGCAGGCGGGCCGCCACCTCGCGCATAAACTGCTCGCGGAAAGCCGGCACGTTTTCGATGGGCAGGGCCAGGCCGGCGGCGGCCTTGTGGCCGCCAAACTGGCGCAGCAGCGGGGCGCAGGCCTCCAATACTTCGTGCACATCGAAGCCCGATACCGAGCGCGCCGAGCCGGTGGCCAGGCCATCGCGCTCGGTGAGGATGACGGTGGGGCGGTAGTACTGGTCGAGGCAGCGCGAGGCCACAATGCCCAGCACGCCCTGCGGCCAGTGGGCCTGGTAGAGCACGGTGGCAGGCGAGGTGGCCCCGTCGGGGTCGGCCGCAATGAGGGCCAGCGCCTCCTGGGTGGTGCGCGCGTCGGAGAGGCGGCGCTCCTGGTTCATGTGGTCCACCACTTCGGCGGTGTAGCGGGCCTCTTGCTGGGTGGCGGCCAGCAGCATATTCACGGCGCGGTGGGCGTCGCCCATGCGGCCGGCGGCGTTGATGCGCGGCGCAAAGCCAAATACCAACGAGCTGAGGCTCAGTGGCCCCTGGCGCGGGGTGGCCAACTCGTGCAGCGCGGCCAGGCCGGGGCGCAGGCCGTCGTGCGCATCCTCGGCGGGTGGCGGGGCCAGGGGACCAGGGCCGTCCAAAGTATCGGCCGAGGCCAGGGCGGAGGGCAACGGTGCGGCAAAAGCGGCCGTCTGCGTCACGTTGAAGCGGCGCAGGCCGTGGTGGGCCAAAATGCGGTTTTCGCCGGTGATGGGCACCACGTCGGCCGCGATGCTCACCGTAACTAAGTCGAGCTGCGCATAGAGCGGAGCCAAGGGTAAATTGTATTTTTCGGTGTAGGCCTGCAACAGCTTGAAGCCCACGCCGCAGCCCGACAAGTCGGGATAAGGGTAGCTGCAATCCAAGCGCTTGGGGTCGAGCACGGCCACGGCGGGCGGCAGCACGTCGCCGGGCAGGTGGTGGTCGCAGATTACGAAGTCCACGTCCAGGGTGTTGGCGTAGGCTACTTGCTCCACGGCCTTCACACCGCAATCGAGGGCAATGATGAGGGTGATGCCGCTGGCTTTGGCAAAATCCACAGCCTGCATCGAGATGCCGTAGCCCTCGCGGTGGCGGTCGGGGATGTAGGGCTGGAAGTGGCTGGCCGCCTCGTCGAGGTCGGGGCTTTCCACCAAATTACGTAAGAAACTCACTACCAGCGCTACCGACGTGATACCGTCTACGTCATAATCGCCCAGCACCAGGATTTTCTCGCCGCCGTCGAGCGCGCGGCGCAGGCGGGCCACGGCCAGGTCCATGTCGCACATCAGCCAGGGCGACACCAGGTTGGCGAGGTCGGGGGTAAAAAAGGCTTCGGCGGCGGCGGGCGTTTCGATGCCGCGCTGCACCAGTAAGCGGGCCAGCAACGGGCTGATGCCCAGCGCCTGCTCCAGCCCGGCCACCGTTGCGGGGGAAGGCAAGGGCGCAAAAATCCAGCGCTTAAGCGGTATAACAGCCATTAATTTATTGGATAGGGATAGCCTCAAAAGTACACAAAATTTAGCCGCCGTACCTTCGCCTAGCTTCCCCCTCCCGCCTATGCCCCGCCTCCGCGAATTTTACCAGCGCTACCGCCAGTACATTCTCAGCGATGGCCTGATGTACGTCGTCTTCCTGCTGGCGCTGGCCGTGATGTTTGTGTTTTTTCGGTAAGGTCCCGGCTTCACGCAACGTCAGCTATTCGTAGCCCCGGCTATCCTTGAATACCTGGTTATACTTCAGCTGCCGCTGGTGGGCCTTTTCTCTGGCATCAGCCGCCTTCACGGCTTTCATTTTGCGGCTCTCCTTACCTGTTCTCAATAACCGGGCGTAGGCCCAGCCAATGGGCGTGCCCCCAAACGGCGGCGGGGCAAATCGACGGGAAACATCGGCGTGAGCCTGGGGGACAAAAATTTAAAACTGACCCTGCTGCGTGGCCGCCAGAACAGGTATGATGACCTGACGACTTCCTAAACAGCTTCGCCACCAAAAACGGGGCTGCCTAGCAGTGTCGCGCGCCGGGCTATCGCCCCCGGCTCCTGCACCGCATCACTGCTGAGTACCTCGGGCTTGGGGTGGCCCGCCAACCTGCCCCAGCGGATACATAGCGGCGGCGCGGCCGGTGCTTAAAACCCAGGCTGACCGGCTTGGCTACCGGGCTTACAGGCTGCCACCGTGCCCCGGCTGGCTGAGGCCCATGGGACGGCCAGCTATTCTGCTTTCTGGACTGCGCTCTAAAAAGCAGACGTTAGCGGCTTATTTTTTTTAGTTAATTTACTGAAAACAAGTTACTTATAATATTTTTAAATCTTTGGTACAGCGCTGGTATCAGGAGAGCAAAACCTCTTTTGTATGACCCCAGACCTACTTACTTCCGTTCCTACTAAAGCGCCGTCTGCCTCGGTTTGGCTGGCGCTAGGCATTGTGCTGACTGCCTTGCTGGGCGCAGGGCGCTGGACGCAGCAGAAAGCCCCGGCCCCCACGGCCAATAGCTCGGCCCCCGTGCACTCGGCCGCCGCGGCGCGGCGCGTAGCCTTGGCGCAGCCGGCCCGGCCGCACCGTGGTGCTCCCGCAGCTTTTGGCTTGGCAAACTTATGAAGCGGCTGGGTATGCTAGCCGTGGCCCTGCTGGGCAGCGTGGGCCACTTGTGGGCACAGGCGGGCAGCTGGCGGCCGGCGGGGGCCGACTTGTCGTTTCCGCGCACGCTCCTCAGGGCCAGTGCGCTAGCCGATGTGCAGGCCTCGCTGAACGCCCCCGACCGGCTGGCGCTCTATAATGGCCTGTGGGCCGATGTGCAGGGTGCGCCCCCCCCCGATAACACCTCGGCCAGCGGGCGGCGGGCCCGGGCCACGTGGGCCAAAAATGCGGCTTTTGTGGTGCTGCTCGGCCAGCAGCCCACGGGCGGCGGCACCCTGGCGGCCCTCCCGGCGGCCCAGCGTGCCGCCCTGGTAGCCAGCGCGCGCGGCGTGCTGGAGAGCCTCAATGCTGACGTCGAAGTATTTGCTACCTGGTCGGGCACCACGCCCTATACCGAGTGGCAATGGCGCTCGAAAGAGCTGATAGACTACCTGATAGCCTACGACCTGCTGCGCGGCAGCGGCGAAACGGGCGCCGCGCTGGCGGCCAGCCAGGCCCGGCTGCAGGCGTTTGCGGGCAACCTCTACCAGCAATCGACTACCCCGCTGGGGCCGTTCAGCTTTTACACGAGCATCAAAAACAACCATACCCTGATGATGGCCGCCGCCCTGGGGATGGCCGCCGTGGTGCTCAGCGATGCCACCAGTGCCCAAGCAACCCAGCAGCCCGCTACCTGGGCCGGGGCGGGCCTCTACCACATCGATAACGTGCTGTGGCGCGACGCCCAGCGGCAGTCGGACTCGACGCAGGTGGCGGGCTACGCCGAGGGCCCCTACTACTGCAAGTATGCTCTGCTCAACTGCTTACCCTTTTTTCGGGCGCTGGGCAATTTTCTGCCCGATGGCCGGCAGGCCTACACCTTCGGCACCAGCACGCGCTCCATTCGCAACCCCTACTACGACCCGAAGTATGCGCGGCTTTATGAGTGGCTAACGGCCATTCAGATGCCCGATGGCCGCCTGCCGGCCCTCGAAGACTCCTACGTGGATATGGGCATGCCCGAGCTAGCCCTCACGGGCCAGGCGCAGTACGTCAAGCCCATGTATTTCAGTAAGTTGTCGGGCACTAATATGGCCTCGGCGGTCGCGCAGCTGCGCGACGTGACGGTGGACATGCGCGCGGCCTGGCTGGCCGCCGCCATTGCGCCCACGCCACCCAGCTACCCGGCCCTGACCGTGCTGCCGGGCAGCGGCAACCTCGTATTCAGGGCCGGCCACGACTCGCTGGCGACCTATCTGCACATATATGGGCGGGGCGGGGCGGCCCAGGCCAATGCCGCCGGCCACAGCCAGGGCAATGCCAGCAGCTTTATTCTGCACAGCCAGGGCCAGCTGCTGGCCCTCGACCCCGGCTACCTCAGCTACAGCCGCCGCGCCGAAGTAGGCCAGGCCACCAACCACAGCCTGGTGCTGGTAGATGGCGCGGGCCCGGCCATGGGCACGGTAGGGGTGGGCAGCCCGGCCATGGCGGGAATTCAGCACACGTTCGAAACCCCGCAGCTCAGCTACGGGGAGGTCACGACGGCGTACCAGCAAGCCAGTATTACGCGCAAAACCCTGTTTGTGCGCAACAGCTACTTTCTGCTGGCCGATGCCGTGAGCGCCGCCCAGCCCCACACCTACACCTGGCAGCTGCATGGCTACGGCCTGGCCGGCGGCACGGCCGCCACGGGCACCTTTGCCGACAGCCTGGCCACGCACGCGGGTACCTGGCAAAAAAACGGGGTGAGCTTGCTGGCCCACGTCACGAGCACGGGCGGCGCGGCCACCTACACCACGGCCACCAACATTCACGAAACCACCTACAACACGGCCGAAAACCATACCACGCTGCTGATGCAGTCGGCCAGTGCGGCGCAAACGCAGTTTTTGGCCGCCCTCTGCCCCTACACGGCGGCGCCGCCCGCCTTCACCACCACCAGCCAGGCCGCTACGGCGGCGCTGGCGGCTACCAGCAAGCAGTTTCTGGACGTGGCCTTTGCTCAGGCCGACACGGTGCTGAGTGCCGCCAGCAGCCAGCCGCTGCGCCCCGTGCGCGCCGATGGCCGCCTGAATTTCTACTCGACCACGACCAGCGGCGAGTTTGCGCAGCTATTTGTGCAGGCCGGCACCACGCTGCAGGCCGATACGGTGGTGCTGCTACAAGCCGCGCGCCGGGCCGATATCAGCTGGCAGCGCACCAGCACCCTGCGCTACGATGGCTACGCCAGCCAGGCCACTACCCTGCTGCTGCGGCTGGATAAGCTGCCGGCGGCCGTAACGGGCCCCGGCGTGGCCAGCTACACCTATAATGCCGGCCGCCGGCAGCTGCAAGTGGTGCTGGGGGCGGCGTCGGCCTTTGGGGTAACGCTGGCTGCCGACGCCGCCCGCCCACTACCCGTGGTGCTTACCAGCTTTGCCGGGCAGCGCCAGGGCCCGGCGGTGCTGCTGCGCTGGCGCACCGCCGCCGAGGTGGGCAGCCAGGGCTTTGAGGTGCAGCGCCAGGCTACGGCAACCGCTGGCTTTGAGGTAATTGGCTTCGTAGCCAGCACCGGCTCGGCGACCCAGGCGGCGGGCTACACGTTTCGCGATGGGCTGGCCCCGGCGGCCGGGGCCTGCTACCGGCTGCGCCAACTCGACCGGCAGGGCACGGCCAGCTACTCGCCGGTGGTGGTAGTAGCCGCCCTGCCAGTGGCAACAGCCACCCTGCTGCCCGTGCGGCCGCAGCCCGCACACGACGTGCTACAGGTGCAACTAGCTGGCCTTGAGGCCGAAGCAATACTGGAGCTGCGCGATGGGCTGGGCCGGATGGTGCGCCAGCTGCGCGCCCGGCAGCAGGCCCGGCTTGAGGTAGGCACGCTCGCGCCGGGCCTCTACTACCTGGTGGCGCACGATGCCGCCGGCCAGCCCCTCGCCGGCAGCCAGAAAGTGGTAGTTGGCCCCTAGCCGAACTGAATTAAAACCGATACCAGAAAACCAGCCGTGGCGCCAACTATTTTGCATATAACTTACAACCAGTACGTTATATGCAAAATAGTTGCCGGCCTGCACGGTCGTTTCCAAGTCGGTGTACAGGGCGGGCTGTACACCGACTTGCAAACCGCGCTAAAGCGTACCCTACGTGCAGGTGGCACCAGGCCTGGCAATGCACTTTTTTAAACATAACTTCTTAACCTTCATGATACTATGAATACGATGTCAACCATAGCGCTGGCCCTGGCCACGGTGTGGGCCCTGCTGATTGCCATTTTCGCGGTGCCCTCCATCGTCTACATTGCGTACCTCAAAAACCTGTTTGACGCGCCCAATGCCCGCTCGGTGCACACGGCCCCCACGCCGCGCCTTGGCGGGGTAGCCGTGCTGGCCGGATTCTTTTCGGCCCTCACCATTTTTGCGCCGCTGGGCCAGGGCGTGCAGTACCTGCTGGCGGGCTGCCTGCTGCTCTTTTTCGTGGGCCTCAACGACGACCTGGTAACCGTTTCGGTAGCCAAGAAATTTGTGGGGCAGCTGCTGGCCACCGGCGTGGTCATGCTCATGGCCGATGTGCGCATCACCAGCTTTCAGGGTATTCTGGGCATTGGCGCGCTGCCGCTGGGTGTCAGCTACGGCTTCACGTTTGTCGTTATCGTGGGCATCACCAATGCCATCAATCTCATCGATGGCCTCGACGGGCTGGCGGGCACTATCGTGCTTATTATCAGCGGCACGCTGGGCTATTATTTTTATCAGTACGGGGGGGCGGCCAGTGGCAACTACGCGTTTGTGGCGGCTTGCCTGGCGGGGGGCATCCTCGGGTTTTTGCGCTATAATTTTCACAAGGCCCGCATTTTTATGGGCGATACGGGCTCCCTGGTGTGCGGCTACATCGTGGCGGTGCTGGCCATCCAGTTTGTGGAGCTGGGCAACACGGCGGCCCAGCCCCTGGGCGGCGCCTCGCCAGCCGTGGCCCTGGGCATTCTGTTTGTGCCCTTGTTCGATACGTCGCGCGTGTTTCTGCTGCGCATCCTGGCGGGCAAGTCGCCCTTTGCACCCGACAAAAACCATATTCACCACCGGGTGCTGGGGCTGGGCTTCTCGCAAATCAACACGGTGCTGCTGCTGGGGCTGCTCAACCTGGCCGTGATTGCGGTGGTCATTCACTTTGCCTTCCTCGGTAATCTATTGTTGATTAGTGGCTTAGTTGCGCTGGGCATTGTCCTGAGCGTGCTGCTGGGGGTGGCGCGGCGCTGGGTAGCAAGCCCGCAGGTAGCCATTGGCTGACCGCGGCAGGCAAGCGGCCTACCTGCGGCGCGCGGTGCGCAGGTACCTGCTCAACGGGGGCGGCCCGACAGTGCTGGGCCCACCCCAAAAAGTAACTCCATCCGCTTCTACGCAAAACGCTGTCTGACGCTTGGTCGTCGGGCAGCGTTTTGCTTATCTACCAACAAGCTTTTTGGCCTGCCGAAGTGCGCGGCCAGCCAGCAACCCAGCCCATAACCGGGACGCTACCTGGCCGGCGAGCGCCCGGGGGCTTTTCGGGCGTTGGGCCGGGCCGGGGGCCGGGCAAATGGCTGGTTGGCAGCCCAGCTGCGTGGCTGCGCGCGCGGGCCAGCGCGCTGTTGGCAGTTCCACATTTCGGACGCCACTCCTGGATATGGAACGCCTGCAGCTGGTATTTTACGCTAACTTATTGATTTAAAGTAATTTACGCCCGAATGCACTACTTGGCATTGGCTTGGCATTAGTAGGACCAAACCTAACCGCCATGTTTAAATCTCAAAAAATATTCCTGGTCGACGACGACCCCTTCTGCCGCCAGCTAGTCGAGTACGCCATTCGCAGCGCGGGCTACGACGATGTGCAGGCCTTCGATAATGGTGCCGCGTGCCTCGATGCGCTTATCGAGGAGCCGGCCATCATTTTCCTCGACCAAATGATGGGCAGTGTATCGGGCACCGATGCGCTGAAAACCATCAAGCGCTTCAACCCCGACATCTACGTGGTGCTCGTGAGCGGCCAGCAGCAGGTGCAGGTGGCCGTGGACTCGCTCAAGTACGGGGCCTTCGACTATGTGGTGAAGGATGAGCAGCTCGCCGACCGGCTGGCCCTGGTGCTGGCCAAAATCGAAAAAATGCAGGCCCTGCTGGATAGCCGCCCGCCCGCCCGCCCCCGCTTTTTGTCTCTTTTCTCTTTGTTATCCAGCCTGTTAGTACTCCTAACCGGCAAAGCCTAAACCTGGTAGCCTCATGAAAAAAACCGTACACTCGCTCCCCATGCAACGCTTGGCCCTGGCGGCCTTGCTGGTACTAAGCCTGCTCAGCAGCTGCACCCAAAACCTGTTTCAAACCAAGCGCTCGACGCCCTGGTCTACGGCCCTGGCCGTGGGGCCCGACTACCAGTACCGCCTGCGCAAAGACGACAAAATCAGCATCAGCGTCTGGGACCACGAGGAGCTGAGCGTGGGCTCCATCTACAGCCTCTACAGCGTGAACGAGACGGATGGCAAATGGACCCTGGTAGACGCGGCCGGCAACCTCAACATGCCCAAAGTGGGCGCCTACCACGTCGAGGGCCTCACCATTGCGCAGGCCGAGGAGCAGCTGGAGCAGGTGCTGGGCAAGTGGGTCGTTAACCCCCAGATTACCCTCAAGGTGCTCAACCTGCAAGTGACCGTACTGGGGGAGGTGAATGCCCCCGGCAACCAGCGCATTGACAAAGAGCACAATACGCTGATTGAAGTACTGGGCAAGGCCGGCGACTTTGGCGTGTACGGCGACAAGCGCCACGTGAAAGTGCTGCGCCAGAATGCCCAGGGCACCAAAACCACCGAAATCGACCTGACCCAGCTCAACGGCTTTGAGCAAGACAACATCACCATCCTGCCCGGCGACGTGGTGTACGTGCCCTCGAAGAGCGGCAAGCAGTTCGACCGCAAATCGCCCTCCGTGCTGGGCATCGCCTCCATCATCAGTACCACCCTCATTTTTTTCCGTTACGTTTTATAACTGATTTGCCATGAATGAGTTGAAAGAAAATATGCGCCTGCTGCGCCCCCTCTGGACGGGCCTGCCCGTAGTGGCGCTTTGCACGGGCCTGGGCCTGACGGCCGCCTGGCAATACCTGCGCTACGCCACGCCGCTCTACGAGAGCACGGCCAAAATCAAGCTGGCCGACGTGAACGAGGGGCCGATTAACACCACCCTCCTCAAGAACCTGGACGCGTTTTCGGGCGATAACCGCACCAGCGCCGAGGTAGAGCTGGTGCGCTCACCCCTGCTGCTGGGCCGCGCCCTCGACCGCGTGCCCTTCGGCCAGAGCACCTACCGCGTGGGCAAGGTGCGCACCACCGAGCTGTACCACGCCAGCCCCTTCGTGGCCCAGGTAACGCTGCGCAACCCCAAGTGGGCCGAGGAGAAGTTTGACCTGCGCCTCAACGCGGCGGGCAGCGTGCAGCTGACGGCCCCCTCGGGTGAGCGCTCGGCCGGCCGGCTCGGCGAGACGCTGCACCTCACCGGGGCCGACGTGCGCATCACGGCCAACGACTCGCTGCTGCGCGCCCGCCCCGACCTGGCCCTGGCCGACCACTACCAGTTTGTGCAGCACGACCGCGCCCACCTGCTGGAGGAAGTAGCCGGCCGCCTCGACGTGACCAGCACCGACCGCAACGTGCCGGTGCTGCGCATCAACTACCAGAGCCCCGTGGCCCAGAAGTCGGCCGACCTCGTGAACGCGCTGGCCACGGTGTACCTGGAGGACTACCTGACCATGAAATACAAGGTGGTAAACTCGACGGCCGAAAACATTGGCACCCAAATCAAGGCCGTGCAGCGCACGCTCAGCCAGTCGGAAGACACGGTGCAGCAGTACCGCGACCAGAAGCGCATCGTCAACATCAACCAGGAAACCGACACCGACCTGCGCAAGCTGGCCGAGCTGAAAATGCAGCGCTCGAACCTGCAAATGAGCTTGGCCGCCGCCAACAACCTCTACAAGTACATGACCGATGGCAAGCGCAGTGCCCTGGAGATGGCCCCCAACTTCGAGGCCTTCAACGACGTGCTCTCGACCGACATCGTGAAGAAGGTGAAGGACTTGCAGGCCGAGCGCCACGACCTGCTGCTGCGCTTCACGCCGGAGGATGACAAGGTGAAAACCGTGGACATGAAGCTGGCCGACCTCAACAGCTACCTGCTGGAAAGCGTGCGCAACACCCGCAACACGCTCACCATCAAGTACCGCGAAATCGACCAGACCATCCGCCAGGCCCAGGATGCCTTCACCGGCCTGCCCAGCCGCGAGAAAAACCTGGCCATTCTGCAACGCGACTTCCAGCTCAACGAGAAGCTCTACACCTTTTTGCGCGAGAAGGAAACCGAGGCGGAGATTGCCAAGGCCACGCCCACCTCGTACCACCGCATTATTGCGGCGGGCGAGGTACCTACCGAGCCCACGTCGCCGCACCGCACGTTCGTGCTCGTTATCTCGGGCTTTTTGGGCATGCTGCTGGGTATTGTGCTCGTGTACCTGTGGTCGGTGGCCCGCTCGACGCCCGGCGATGCCCACGGCGTGCAAAAGGAAACTGCCACGCCGCTGGCGCTCACCATTCCGCACCTGGGCACGGGCCTCGAAGGCCGGCTGGCCTATTTCAAGCAGCTGGTAATCAAGCTTTCGCTGAAGGGCTTGCTCAACCCCGGCACCAAGCTGGTGGTAAGCGCCTTCACCGAGCAGGAAGGCCAGTCGTTCTTCTTTGAGCACCTGCACCAGGTGCTGGCGGCCCAGGGCCTGAAGCTGCGCGCCCTCACCCTGCACGACGCCACCTCGCCCAACCCCAGTGCCCAGCCCGACGAAGTGCTGCTGGTGCAAAACACGCGGCTCGCCCACGATAACCACGCCCTGGCCGTAATGCGCGGGGCCAGCGTCAACCTGTTCGTCATCGACGGCCAGGCCACGCCCACCGCCCGCCTGCTGGAGCTGGAGGAGCTCATCAGCGAGTTTGACCTGCCCAACGTGCAGCTGTGCCTCAACCGGGCGGGCTACGCGCACAGCCAGCTGGGCCAGCGCCTGCGCCGCCTCTTCACAAGCCAGCGCGCCATGCAGCCGGTAGCCAGGCCGCTGGCCATGCCGCTGGCAAGCCTCGACCTGCAGTCGTGACCCTGCCGCTGACCCTGCCGCCCTGGGCCACCCGCCTGGGGCGGCACCCGGTAGCCCCGCGCTACTGGGTGCTGGCCGGGCAGGCCACGGTGAGCGGCACCAATTTTTTAACCAACCTCTTCATTGCCAGGCTTTGCGGGCTGGCGGTGTTTGGCGAGTACAGCGCCTGGCAACTGGTGTTGCTGCTGGCGCTGGCGGTGCAGGGCGCGGTTATTACGCAGCCCATGCAGGTGGTGCTGGGCACGCTGCCGGCGGCCCGGCGCGCGGCCTACGGCCAGCTGGTGCTGGCCGGGCAGGTGGCCTTTAGCCTGCTGGCCGGGGCCGGGGTGGTGCTGGGGGCCCGCCTGCTGCCGCAGGCGGCCACGGTGCTGCCGGCTTTTGTGGTGGTGCTGGCCGCCGCCGGGGGCCAGGATACGCTACGCAAGCTGCTGCTGGCCCGAGGCAGCGTGCGGGCCGCGCTGCTTAGCGATGGGCTCTCGGCCGGCGGCCAGCTGCTGGTGCTGCTGGCCCTGGCCCTGCGGCCCGCGCCGGCCACCCTGGCGCAGGTGATGTGGGCCGTGGGCCTCACCACCGTGCCGGCGCTGCTGGTGGGTGGGTGGGCCCTGGGTGCCTGGCCCAGCCTGGGCGGCCTCGGCCGCTTTGGGCGGCGGCACTGGCAGCAGGCCCGCTGGCTGGTGCCCACGGCCCTGCTGCAATGGGGCTCGGCCAATGTGCTGCTGGTGTTTGCGGGCTGGGTGGGCTCGCCGGCCGTGCTGGGCGTGCTGCGCCTGGCCCAAACGGCGATGGGCATCTTCAACCTGGGCCTGCAAGCCGTGGAGAACTACGCCTTGCCCCGCCTCAGCCAAAGCTTTTCGCACGCCCCGGCGCAGTTTGCCGCGCAGCGGGCGGCGCTTACCAAAAAAATGCTGCTGGCCGCCGGGCCGGTGCTGGCCCTGCTGGCGCTGGCGGCCGGGCCGCTGGTGGCGCACTTCGGGCCGGCGGGCGGGGCCGGCTACGCGGCGCTGCTGCGCTGGTGCTGCCTGCTCTACGTGGTCATTTTGCTGGTGTACCCGCTGCGCCTCACGGTGCGCCTGCTGGCCGACTCGCGCCACTACTTCGGGGGCTACGTGCTCAGCATCGTGGCCTCGCTGCTGAGCGTGCGCTGGCTCACGGCGCACTTTCAGGCCAGCGGCGTGGTGCTGGGCTGGCTGCTGGCCCAGCTGGTGCTGGGCGCTTACTGGGCCTGGGCCGTGCGCCGGGCCGCTTCATCATCTAGCCTTGCTTTCGCATGAAAATCATTCATTTAATTCTGGGCAAAGCCAACCCCGAGCGCATGAACGGCGTGAACAAGGTGGTGCACGCGCTGGCTACCCAGCAGCACCGCGCCGGCCTCGACGTGGCCGTGTGGGGCATCACCGCTGACCTCTCCGACAACTACCCGGCCCGCGAGTTTGCCACCCGGCTGTTTGCGGCCCAGCGCAACCCGTTTGGCCTGGCCCCGGCCCTGGCCGAGGCCCTGCGCCAGGTGGCCGGCGCGGGGCCGGCGGTGGTGCACCTGCACGGGGCCTTCATTCCGGTGTACTTCACGGTGGCGCGCCGGCTGGCGGCGCTGCGCCTGCCCTACGTGCTCACGCCGCACGGCAGCTACAGCCCCGCCGCCCTGCGCAAAAGCCGCCTCACTAAGCTCGTGTACACCCGCTTTTTTGAGAGCTACCTGCTGCGCCGGGCGGCCCGCGTGCACTGCCTGGGCGAGAGCGAGGTAGTGGGCGTGCGGGCGCTCAATGCGCGGCTGGCCACCGCGCTGCTGCCCTACGGCTTCGAGCCGCCGCAGCCGGTGGTGCCGGCGGTGCCGGCCGCGCCGGGCCGCTTCCGGGTGGGCTTTTGCGGGCGCCTCGACGACCACCACAAGGGCCTGGCCTGCCTGCTAGCCGGCTTTGCCGACTTTGCCCGCCAGGTGCCGGCCGCCGAGCTGTGGGTTATCGGCGATGGCCCCGACCGGGCGCGGGTAGCGGCCTGGGCCCAGGCCGCCCCGGCCGGCTCGGTGCAACTGCTGGGCAGCCGCTACGGCGACGAGAAAATTGGCCTGCTGGGCCAGCTCGACGTGTTTGCCCACACCTCGCACTACGAGGGCCTGCCCACCGCCGTGCTCGAAGCCGTGGCCCTGGGTGTGCCCTGCGTGGTAACCGAAGCCACCAACCTGGGCAGCTACGTGCGCGACTTTGGCTGCGGCGAGGTGCTGGCCACCGCCTGCCCCACCCTGCTGGCCGAGGCCCTGCACCGCCTGCACGCCCGCTGGCTGGCCCAGGTGCCCGGCGAAAGCCTGGCCCCGCGCTGCCGCGACATGGTGGCCACCGCTTTTTACTGGCCCCGCCTCCTGCCCGCCTACCGGCAGCTCTACCAACAGGCCCTGGCCGCTTAACTCGTTCGTATGCAAGCTACTACTACGCCGCACCGCGTTTTTTTGCGCACCATGAGCGGGCTCCTCACCCTCATCATTCTCATCAAGCTAGCCGGTTTTTTTACCTGGCACAACGACGTGGGCACCACGCGCGTGCTCAAGCTGGTGAGCCGCCTGGCCATGACGGCCGCCGCCTACGGGGCCTACCGCCTGGTGCTGCGCCGGGGGGCCATCGACTCGTTTCGCTGGCACAACAGCTTTTCGCCGCTGCTCTACGGCGGCTACCTGCTGCTGGGCCTGGTGTCGGTGCTGTGGTCGACCAACCCCGGCTACTCGCTGCTGCAGTGGCTCATGGACCTGGAGACGCTGGTGTTTGCCTTCTACTTCGTGAAGTGCTTTTTGCTGCTCGATGAGTTTTTTCCGGGCAGCCCGGTGCGGTTCTATAATGTGCTGGGCAACGCGGCCTTCCTCATTCTGCTGGTGTTTCTGGGGGGCCTGCTGGTGGCGCCCGACGTGTTTTACCGCCTCACCCACGACGGGGAGGAGGCCCGCCTGGGCGGCTACCTCATGAACCCCAACGAGCTGGGTATGCTCTGCGTGGTGGGCATGGCCTGCCTCATGTTCAACTACTACCGGCGGCACCGGCCGGGGCTCACCACCCTCAAAATAGGGCTGCTGCTGCTGGCGCTCGTGCTCACGGGCTCGCGCTCGTCGCTGGTGGGCTGCCTGCTGATTGTGTTTTTTCACTCGCAGCAATCGAGCAATGCCCGCCTGAAAATAGCCGCCAACCTGGCTGCCCTGCTGGCCCTGCCAGCCCTGCTGCCGCTGGTGTTCATCAAGCAGGGGGGCCTGGAAGAAGTGCTGAGCATGACGGGCCGCCTGCCCTTCTGGCGGGCGCTGCTCACCGAGGCGCTGCCCCGCGAGCCGCTGCTCGGCTACGGCTTCATGCGCATCAGCTACGGCGAATATTTCCAGAGCGTGCACACCTACGCCGCCCAAATGGCCCACAACACCTTCCTCCAGGTGCTGCTCAACCTGGGGCTGGTGGGCTTCACCATTGCCCTGCTGCAGCTGGGCTTCACCATCCGGGGCTTCGTGCGCACCCCCGACCCGCAGCTGCGGCTGCTGGGCGTGGGGCTGCTCATCCCCATTCTCATCAACTCCTTCACCGAGTTCGGCATTTTTGGGATGACCAACTACGGTATCCTCTTCTACCAGATGCTCCTCTTCTTCGGTAGCCTGCACTACTACGCCCGGCTGTCGGCCCCCGAGCAGCACCGGCTGCGCCGCCGCCGCCCCGAGCTAGTAGCCGCCTAGGGTATAAGCAATTGACTTACAAAGTTTTGTGTTTAAAAATACTGCATCGTACGCCACCCAGACTCAGAAAATCATTTTTCACCCTCTTCCTTTTTCATTCCGATGAAACTGCCTTTTTACTCCCTGTCGGGCGGTGCCCTAACGCTGTTGGCCCTCGCCAGCGGCTGCGCCACCACCACCGAAACCAAGCGCCCCAACGCCGCGCTACCCACTAGCACGGCCGCCGTAGCCCTCAGCCAGCCGGTGCCCACCGCAGCCGCGCCGGCCGGGGCCCCCACCGCCCTGCCCGAGCCCGCCACCTTGTCGGCCCGAGAGCTGACGGCGGCCCGCGCCGCCGAGCGCACCCGCACGGCGGCCGATTACCGCACCCAGCTGGCGCGGGCCAATGAGGAGCTCAAAGCGCACCCCAACAGCGGCCGCGCCCTCTTTGAGCGCGCCAAGGCCAACTCCAGTCTGAAGAACTACAAGGCGGCCCGGCTCGACTACCTCACCGCCGCGCGCCTGCTGCGCGGCAACTCCGACGTGCACTACAACAAGGCCGTGAACGAGATGATGCTGAGCGAGTACCGCCTGGCTGCCGTTGACTTTACGAATGTCGTGCGCCTGCGGCCCGACGACAAGGAGGCGTTCTTCGGCCGGGGCGTGGCCAAAATGCAGCTCAACCAGCACAAAGCGGCCGTGGCCGACTTTACCCGCGCCCTGGCCCTGGACTCGCTGTACGCCGACGCGCTCGAATACCGGGGCATCAGCTACGCCTACACTGACCGCGAAAAGGAAGCGCGCCGCGACCTGAAAAAGGCCGTTCAGCTCAACCCCGAGGCCCAGAAAAGCCTGCGCCACTACACCACCAGCCTGGTGCAGAAATAAGCTGGCCGGGCCGCGCGCCCGCCTGCCCCCGAGCCAGCCGCAAGGGCTGCTCCCGCGCTCCACACAAGCCTAGCAAACCACCAATGGCTACCCTCAAAACCCTGGCCGCGCAGGCGCTGGGCACCACGCACAACCGCATTTTTGGGCTCGACTTACTGCGGGCCGTGGCCATCCTCATCACGGTGTATGGCCACGCCGCCATGCTGGTACCACCCGCCTACCGGTCGTGGCACAACCTGCCGGCCTCGGCCATCGACGGGGTCAATATCTTCTTTGTGCTCAGCGGCTACCTCATCGGCGGCATTTTGCTGAAGGCCCTCCTCAACCCGCATAAGCCTTTTTCCATCAGCCACTTCTGGCTGCGGCGGTGGCTGCGCACGCTACCCGCCTACCTGGTGGTGCTGGGCAGCGTGGTGGCCGTGGCCGCCGGGCAGCACAAGCTGCCGGCCGAGGTGTGGCGCTACTTCTGCTTCAGCCAAAACCTGGGCACGCCGCACCCCACCTTCTTCCCCGAGGGCTGGAGCCTGGCCGTGGAGGAATGGTTTTACCTGCTGTTTCCCATCACGGTGCTGGTGCTGGTGGGCCTGTTTCGTAACCGCCGGCTGGCGATGGCGGGCACCATCGTCTTGTTTCTGACGCTGCCGCTGGTGTTTAAGTACGCGCAGTATCAGCAGGGCAAAGGGCTCGACGCGGCGCTCTGGGATGCCTACTACCGCCGCGTGGTGGCCGCCCGCCTCGATGCCATTGCCCTGGGCGTGCTGGCCTGCTACGTGCAGCACTACCACGCCGGCCTGTGGCGCGGCCTGCGCCGGCCCGGCCTATGGCTGGCGGCGGGCCTGCTGGCCGTCACGTTCCTGTACCCCAAGCTGGGGCCCAACGTGTTGTTCTACAACGTATGGCTGCGCCCCCTGCTCGAAGGGCTGACGGTGCTGCTGGTGCTGCCCTTCTTTTCGCAGTTGCGCTATGCGCACTACACCCCGGCCATGCGCGGCTTCACGCTGCTGAGCCTCATTTCCTACTCCATGTACTTGCTTAATAAGTCAGTGCTTATCAAGCTGGTGCTGGTGCCGCTCACGCAAGCGGTGCTCACGCCCCGCCTCGGGGCGGGGGGCTGGCTCGTGGCCTACGCCCTGTACTGGGGCCTGCTGCTGCTGGGCGCGCTGCTGCTCTACACCTACGTCGAGCAGCCCTTCATGCGCCTGCGCGATGCCTGGGCCAAGCCCCAGCCGGCGGCCCCGGTGCCCGGGGCCGCGCTGGCGGCGCAACCCCGCTAGGGCGCTGCTTCGCCCGCCCGAACTCACCCCCCAAAGCGGGGCTAGCTCTTCGGCGCTGGCCCCGCTTTGGGGGTTATGCTTGTGCCACAGTAGTTTGCAAGCCAGCGCAGCTACCAAATCTGGGTCCGGCGGGGGGCGTTTCCCGGTCCGGCTGCGCGGGCCGGCCGGCCGGTTGTGGTAGTGGGACGGGGGCCGGCCCTGGTGCCCCAGCGCCCGCGCTAGCCCTACTACGCGCATTGCCGCCCGCCGCCCGCATTCCAGATGCTGGAAACCCATTCCACCAATTGGACTTCCAGACGTAAAATCCCGAAATTACTCCTTGACTTTCAATAACTTAACGCAAAGTTAATCTTTGGCATCTGCTTGGCCTTAGGGTTGGCATGACGCATTCACTACCTCCTACTACTTCTCTGCCCACGAGTGCGGACCCGGCCGGCCTCCCCGCGCTGCTGGCCCGGCTGGGCTACGCGCCGGTAGCCAGCGGCGGGGTGCGCCTGCGCGGCTGCCACAACCCCGATGGCAGCCTGCGCTGGGCCTGGCCCAGCACGCTGCGGCAGCCGCTGTTTCTGGAGTTTTACAGCGCGGCCTCGCCCAAGGCGCGGCTGTTTAGCGCCTTGGTGCGGCTGGTGTTTTTCTGCCGGTTGCAGGGGCTGTTTTTTCGGCGGCTACCGGGGCGCTTTGCCGCCACCGGGCAGCAGGCGTGGCCGGCGGCGGGCTTTGCGCTTTTCACCGGCACGCCGGGGCCCAACCGCAAGGCCGTGTGCTGCTACGACGCGGCCCCCGGCCAGCGGGTGTTTGCCAAGCTGCCGCTCGGCACCGCCGCCCCCGCCAAGCTGCGCGCCGAAGCCGACCACCTGGGTCGCCTGGCCGGCCTCGATGGCACCTTTGGCCGGCCCAAAGTGCTGGGTTTTGAGACCAGCCACTTGCTGCAAAGCGGGGTAAAAACGGCCGGTGCCCACCGCGCCGCCCACTTTGGCCCGGCCCACGCGGGCTGCCTGGCCGAGCTGCTGGCCGCCAGCCAGGTGCGGCAGCCGGTGGCCGCCAGCGCCATCTGGCGCACCATCGAAAGCCAGGTGGCCAGCCTGCAAGCTCTGGCAGAAACCCGCGTGCCCTTCGGCCTGCGCACCAAGCTGCACCACCTGCGCCAGGCCATTGCCCCCGAGCGCCTGCTCACCTTCGCCTTCGCCCACGGCGATTTCACGCCCTGGAACTGCTGGGTGGGCCCCGACGGGCTGGCCCTCTACGACCTGGAGCTAGCCCTGCCCGAGGCCCCGCTGCTCTACGACCTCTTCCACTTTGAGGTGCAGCAGGCGCTGCTGGTGACGCGGCGGCCGGCCACCGCCACCAAGGCGCGGGCGCTGGCCGTGGCCGGCGAGTACTTCGCCACCGTGCCGCCCGCCGAACTGGCGCTGGCCTGGCAGCTGTACTTGCTGCACCAGGTTTCGACCGGGGCCCTGCTCTACCACGCCCAGGCCGACTGGCACGCGCAGGTAAGCTGGCTGCTCACGGGCTGGGCCGACCTGCTGACCCTGGAGCTAGCTCCCGCCGTGGCCCACCGCCAGCTGGCGCTCTACGATTTGCTCGACCGCATGCAGCTGCTGCCCCAGCCCGGCGTGGTGCTCAAGCCGCGCGCGGCCAATGCCTACTACCCCGGTCCCACCTCCGACCTCGACCTGCTGCTGGGCCAGGCCGATGCCCAAACGGCCGTGCGCTTTCTGCAGGATTTTCCGCTGGTGCAGTCGGCGGCCGTGCGTCCGGCGGCGCACATGGTGTCGGTCGATTGCCTCTTCAAAGACGGCTCGCTGCTGTCGGTTGACCTGCTGCACGCGCTGCACCGCAAGGCCCTGCGCCTGCTCGATGCCAGCGCGGTGCTCGGCCAGGCCGAGCGGGCGGTGGCCGGCGTGCCGGTGCCCTCGCTGCTGCACGACTTTGCCTACACCTGGCTCTTCTACTGGCTCAACCAGAGCAACATGCCCCTGCCGCACCTGCACTACTTTCAGCGCCAGGCCCCGGCGCAGCAGGCGGCCATGCTCGCGCATTTGCAACAGGCCTACGGCATCACGTTCAGCTGCCTGGGCTGCGCCAGCGTGTATAACTCGGCCAAGGATGGGCACGTGCGCTTTGCCCTGCGCCAGGCCCCGGCCAACGGCCGCCTGGCCCGCAAGTGGCGCGGCCTGCGCTACCTGCTGCACACGGCGGCCGAGTTTGTGCGGCCGGGCGGCTTGGTCATCACCTTCAGCGGGGTCGATGGCGCGGGTAAGTCCACCGTTATCGAGCACGTGAAGGAGAACCTCGAAAAGAAGTGGCGCAAGCGCGTGGTCGTTATCCGGCACCGGCCGTCGGTGCTGCCCATTCTCAGCGCCTGGCAGTATGGCAAGGCCGGGGCCGAGGCCCGCAGTATCCAGAGCCTGCCCCGCCAGGGCCAGAACCACAGCCTGGCGTCGTCGCTGGCCCGCTTTGCCTATTACTACGCCGATTATGTAGTGGGCCAGGTAGTTATCTGGACGCGGCACACGCGGCGCGGCCACGTGGTGCTCTACGACCGCTACTATTTCGACTTCATCAACGACGGCCGGCGCAGCAATATTCACCTGCCCGCCCGCTTCACGCAGGCCCTCTACGCGTTCGTCAACAAGCCCCGGCTCAACTTTTTCCTGTACGCCGACCCGCAGGAGATTTTGCGCCGCAAGCAGGAGCTCTCGGCCGGCACCATTACCCAGCTCACGCAGCAGTACCAGGCGCTGTTTGGCCAGCTCGGCAGCCGCTACCGGCGCTCGCGCTACGTGCCCATCGAAAACCAGGACCTGGATACCACGCTGGCCCTCATCGGCCGCTACATCCAGCAGGAAATCTAGTAGTTACGCATTCCATTCAGGAGCTTACAACCAAGCCGCCTACTCATGAAAACGTTACTCGAAAGCTGGGTGCGCCGCCGCAACCCCGAATTTGCCCTGCACCCGGCCGTGAGCGTCGGCGTGCTGCTGAGCTTCGGCCTGCGCACGGCGGGCAGCCTGCTGCGCGGCAGCCGCCTGTGGCTGCGCGGGCGGGCCTCGGGCGGGGCCATGCTGGGCCGGGGCGTGCGGTTTCAGCACCTCGGGCTCATCCGCTTTGGGCGCTGGCTGAAGGTGGGCGACTACGTGCGCTTCAGCGGCCTGGGCACGGGCGGCCTCACGCTGGGCGACCGCGTGAGCATCGGGGCCTTCAGCCAGGTTATCGTGTCTACTTCGCTGCACGAGCCGGGCCGGTTTATTGAGCTGGGTAGCCGGGTGGGCATCGGCGAGTTTGCTTACCTGGGCGGCGGCGGCGGCCTGCGCATCGGCGACGACTGCATTATCGGTCAATACTTTAGCTGCCACCCCGAAAACCACCACCACGCCGACTACGCCGCCCCCATTCGCCTGCAAGGCGTGTCGCGCCAGGGCATCAGCATCGGCCCCAACTGCTGGATTGGCAGCAAGGTGACCGTGCTCGACGGCGTCACCATTGGGGCGGGCTGCGTGGTGGCGGCCGGCGCGGTGGTCACGCGCTCGGTGCCGGCCGGCAGCGTGGTGGCCGGCGTGCCGGCCCGCATCATCTCCAGCCGCGTGCCGGCGGCCGCGCGCCCCGAAACCTACGCCGACCTTCTTCCCCAACTAGCATGAAAACCATTCTTATCACGGCCTACGCCGTCAATCCCTACAAAGGCTCGGAAGACGGCATGGGCTGGAATTTTATTCTCCAGGCCGCTCGCTTTCAGAAAGTTATCGCCGTGACGCGCGAAAACAACGGCCCGCACATTGCCCGCTACCTGGCCGACAACCCGACCGTGGCCGCGCAGGCCGCCGGCGTCGAGTTTCTGTATTTCGACCTGCCGCCCTGGACGCGCTGGTGGAAGAAGGGCCCGCTGCTGTCGCTCATCTACTTCTACATGTGGCAGCTGGGGCTGGCCGTGTGGCTGCGCCGCCAAAAGCTGGCCGTGGACGTGGTGCACAATCTCAACTTTCACAACGACTGGACGCCCTCCTTCCTGTGGCTGCTGGGCCGGCCGCTGGTGTGGGGGCCCATTGGGCACCACCCGCCCATTCCGGCCAGCCACCTGGCCCGCTACGGGGCCGCCGCGTTTGCCAAAGACCGCGCCATCGGCAGCCTAAAGCACGTTTTCTGGGCCCTCGACCCGTTTTTGCGCGTCACGCGGCGGGCCGCCGGGCAGGTGCTGTGCATGAATTCGGCGGTGGCCCCGCGCCTGGGCCTGCCCGCCGCCCGCTACGAGATTGTGCCCTCGGTAGCCGTCGATTTGCCCCTTGCCACCCCCACCGACACGGCTCCCAAGGCTGATTTCACGGTGATGATTGCCGCCCGCATGGTGCCGCTCAAGGGCTTCGACATGGTGATTCTGGCCTTCGCCAAATTTTACCACGCCCTGCCGGACGAGGAGCAGGCCGGGGTGCGGCTGCTGCTCATCGGCAGCGGCCCCGAGCAGCGCCGTCTCACCGACCTGCTGCGCGCCAACGGCCTCGGCGGCTGCGCGGTGCACCGCCCTTGGCTCGACCGCCAGGAGCTGCTCGGCCTCTACGCCGAGGCGTCGGTGTTCTTTTTCCCCTCGCACGAGGGCGCGGGCATGGTGGTGGCCGAGGCCATGAGCTACGGCGTGCCCGTGCTCTGCTACGAAAACGAAGGCCCCGGTGAGCTCACGCCGGCCGCCTCCGGCCTCAAAGTGCCCTACCGCGCCTTCGCCCAAAACGTGGGTGACTTTGCCGAGCGCCTGTCCTGGCTGCATACCTCCCCGGCGCTGCAGGCCGCCGAGGCCGCCCTGTGCCGCCGCCACGTGGCCCAGCACCACACCTGGGAGCGCCGCGGCCGCCAGCTCCAGCGCATCTACCAGCAAGCCCTGGCCGCTTGATTATCAAGTAGTAATGAACAGTGAGCAGTTGTTAGGCATTTCGCTGATTTCTACTAGTCACTGCTTACTCCTTACTAACTGCTCACTGATAATTGCTCATTGTTCATTGCTCATTGTTAATTGAATTCCCATGTCGCGCATTATTGCTGTTCATCTACTCAACGACCGCAGCGGCAGCCCGCTGGTGCTGCGCCAGTCGCTAGAGGTGCTGGCCCAGGCCGGCCACGCCATCGACCTGCTCACGGCCACGCCGGGCGCGCCGGGCTTCCTCAGCGACCTGCCCGGCGTGACCACCCACCCGCTGGCCTACCGCTGGTCGCCGAGCCAGTGGCGCACGCTGCTCCATTTTGCCCTGGTGCAGTGCGTGATTTTCTGGAAGGTGTGGCAGCTGGCCACGGCCGATAGCGTGGTGTACGTCAACTCGTTGCTGCCCGCCGGGGCGGCGCTGGCCGCCCGCTGCCGGGGGGCGCAGGTGGTGTACCACCTGCACGAGGTGTCGCTGCGGCCCGCGCCGCTGCGCTGGCTGCTGTGCCAGGTGGCCCGGCGCACGGCCCACCGCCTGCTCTGCGTGTCGGAGCATGTGCGCACGGCGCTGGCCCTGCCCGTGGCCAACCAGCAGGTGGTGTACAATTCGCTGGCCCCCAGCTTTGTGGAGCAAACCAACCGGTCGTTTTTGTACCAGCACGCCACGCAGCCCTTCACGGTGCTGATGGCCTGCTCGCTGCGCGACTACAAGGGCGTGCCCGAGTTCCTGGCCCTGGCCCAGGCCCTGCCCGAATTCGCCTTCGAGCTGGTGCTGAACGCCCCGCCCGCCGCCGTGGCCGCCTACGCGGCCCAGCACCCGGTGCCGGCCAACCTGCGCCTCTTCCCGGCTACCGCCGACATGCACCCGCACTACCAGCGCGCGGCCGTGGTCGTCAACCTCTCGCGGCCCGACGAGTGGGTCGAAACCTTCGGCATGACCGTTTTGGAGGCCCTCAGCTACGGCCGGCCCGTCATTGTGCCCCCCGTGGGCGGCGTGGCCGAGGTAAACGAGCAGGCCCGCACCGGCTTTGCCCTCAACGGGCGCGACCTGCCGGGCCTGGTATACGCCCTGCGCCTGCTGCACGCCCACACCGGCCTCTACACCCGCATGGCCGTGGCGGCCCGGCTGCGGGCCGCCGCCTTTGCCCCCGAGCGCTTTGCCGCGCAGGTGCAGCAGGTGTTTGAGCAGTTGCGGCTAGCTACCCCGCCCGGCGCCGCGCCGGCGGCCCCTGCTCCGCTGGCCCCGGCCCGGCGGGCCGTGCCAGCGGCTTCGGCCGAGCTGGCAGCGGCCTAAAGCTACCACAGCCCTAAAGTACAGATTGACAAATACTTACTTGCGCGCTATCGCCAAAAGTTTATCCCTTATTTCCCAATGTCTGTTCCTAAAAAAGTAGCCATCATCGGCACCGTGGGGCTGCCCGCCTGCTACGGCGGCTTCGAAACCCTCACGGCCTACCTCGTCAAGCACCTGCACCACCAGCACGAGCTCACCGTGTATTGCAGCGGCAAAAAATACCCCAAGGCCGAGCGCCGCACGCACTACGAAACGGCCAAGCTGGTGTACCTGCCCTTCCAGGCCAACGGGGCGCAGAGCATCATCTACGACTGCGTGTCGATTCTGCACGCACTGTTTTTTGCCGATGTGCTGCTCATTCTGGGCGTGCCGGGCAGCTTTTTGCTGCCGTTCGTGCGCTGGTTTACCAACAAGAAAATCATCGTATCCATCGACGGCATCGAGTGGCGGCGCGACAAGTGGAACCGCTACGCCAAGTGGTTTTTGCGCTGGTCCGAGAACCTGGCCGTGCGCTTTGCCCACGCCGATATTTCCGACAACGACGCCATCCAGAACTACACGGCCCGCGCCTACAGCACCCGCAGCCGCGTTATTGAGTACGGCGGCGACCACGCCCGCAAGCAGCCCATCACCGACGAGTACCGCGCCCAGTACCCGTTTCTGGCCCAGCCCTACGCCTTTAAGGTGTGCCGCATCGAGCCCGAAAACAACGTGCACCTGGTGCTCGCCGCCTTTGCCGAGCTGCCCAGCTACAACTTCGTGCTCATTGGCAACTGGGCCAACAGCCCCTATGGCCGCGACCTCAAGGCCGAGTACGAACGCTACCACAACCTGCACCTACTCGACCCCATCTACAACCAGGCGCACCTCGATGTGCTGCGCAGCAACTGCTACGTGTACATCCACGGCCACAGCGCGGGCGGCACCAACCCCTCGCTAGTCGAGGCCATGAGCCTGGGCCTGCCCGTGCTGGCCTTCGATGTGTCGTTCAACAAAGCCACTACCGAGCACAAGGCGGTGTACTTTGCCAGCGGGGCGGCCTTGCGCCACCACATCGTGCACACGCCCGTGGGCACCTGGATGGCGCTGGGCCAGCAGATGCAGGCCATTGCCGAGCGGCGCTACAACTGGGCCGTTATCGCCAAAAAGTATAACTACCTCATCGAAAAGGTTTTATCTCCCCCTGGCGCTCGCCCCCACAAGGCGCTGCACCCCCAGCTCAGCCAACTGCGCCAGGCCGAGCTGCTTCAGCACCAGCTGGGCCAGTACGCCGCCCCCACCATGTTCTACGAAGATGACCTCTAATGGTCGAGGTTATATGTAAAGTACAATTATAAGCCAAACACTTTTTTGGTGTTTTAAGCTTAGATAGTGGAGTTTAAATCCATGCTATAAGAAAATAACTCAAGAAAAATTTGTGCTTTTTTAAGTAAAACGCCCTTTTTATGGTGTTCCATTATCTTGGCATTATCTTACATCACCTAACCACCAACGCGTAGGTGAGCAGCCGTTTATGGGCCTCTCCATTATCCTATCTGCGTTCGGTGCTTCTTCCCGCTCCCTATCATTATTCTCCGTACCTAGCCGTCAGGCTATCCCAGCGTTTTTTCACTACGTGCGTAGTGCTTGCGCTATTTGCTAGGCTACCACTTAGCCCAAGCTCCTGTGCAGGAGCCAGGCCGGGTGGCGCAGTAGCTTATCAGGAGTTGTTCGGGTGACACCTTTGTCCTTCTTACCCTTACATTTTTGTTCAGGAATGGAGATACCTTTTACTATTTTTATCGTCGAAGACGACCCCTGGTACGGGCAACTGCTGCACTATCACCTCTCGCTAAACCCTACCGACCAGGTGCACCTCTGGACGTCGGGCCAGGAGTGCTTGGAAAACATGCAGCTGCAGCCCGACGTGGTGACCATCGACTTTTCGCTGCCCGATGTGAGCGGCGATAAGCTGCTGCTGCAGCTCAGGCAGCGCTGGCCCGAGGTACCGGTCATCGTTATCAGTGCCCAAAACAAGATTACTACCGCCGTGCAGCTGCTCAAGCTGGGGGCGACCGAGTACCTGGTAAAGGATGACAATACCAAGGACTTGCTCTGGAACACCATCCAGAAGCTGCGCGTGACCACCGACCTGCGCGCGCAGGTGAAGCGCCTCGAAAACCAGCTGCAGGATAAGTACGACTTCAGCAAGATTTTGAAGGGCAACAGCCCCGCTATTCACCAGCTGTTTGGGCTGATGGAACGGGCCGCCCACACGCCGGTTACCGTATCGGTAACGGGCGAAACGGGCACGGGCAAGGAACTGGTAGCCAAGGCTATTCACATGAAATCGGGGCGCCATAAAAAGCCGTTCGTGGCCGTGAATATGGCCGCCATTCCGGCCGAGCTGCTCGAAAGCGAGTTATTCGGGCACGAGAAGGGGGCCTTCACGAGCGCGGTGGCCCGCAAGATTGGCAAGTTTGAGGAAGCCAACGGCGGCACGCTGTTCTTGGACGAAATCGGCGACCTGAACCTGGCCATCCAGAGCAAGCTGCTGCGGGTGCTGCAAGAGCGCGAGCTGCAGCGCGTGGGCGGCAACGACCGCATCAAGCTCGACGTGCGCCTCATCACAGCTACCCACAAAAACCTGGCGGAAGAGGTGAAAAACAACAACTTCCGCGAAGACCTGTACTACCGCATCATTGGGCTGCCGCTGGTGCTGCCGCCCCTGCGCGAGCGCGGCCAGGATGCCCTGTACCTGGCCAAATACTTCGTGGATGAGTTTTGCCGCGAGTATGGCAGGCCGCCGCTGGCCCTGGCCCCGGCCGCCCTCGACAAGCTGCGCACTTACGACTACCCCGGCAACGTGCGCGAGCTCAAAACCATTGTGGAGCTGGCCGCCGTGCTCAGCAACGGCCACGAGATTGAGGCTGTCGATATCCTCTTTGCCCCAGCCGGGCGCGACGCGGGCTTCCTGGCCTCCGAAAAAACGCTGCGCGAGTATACCCGCACCATTGTGCGCCACTACCTGGAGAAGTATCCGGGCAACGTGCCGCTGGTGGCCCAGAAGCTCGACGTGGGCAAGTCGACCATTTACAAGATGATACAGGACGGCGAAGTATAGCTGCCCCGCTTTTTTACCCTTCCTCTTTTTCGGTGCTTTTATGTCTTCTGAAGAGCTGACGGGTGCGGCCCTGCGCCACACATTGGGCGAGCGTGAGGCTGAAATAGCCCAGCTGCGGGCGCAGCTGGCCGCCGCCCAGGTGGCGGCCACCAGCCCCTACCTGGGCGATTTGCCTAACTTCCTGGCCCAGATGCAGAGCTTGTTTGTAGGGGTGATAACTGCCGACCAGAAAGGGATGCTCCACTGGGTCAACTCCCGTTTTCTGACCCGCAGCGGCTGCCGGCTGCCGCAGCTTGTGGGCCAGCCGCTGCACTGCCTGCTGGCCCACGGCCCCCTCGACGAGGCCACCCAGGCGCTGCTGGCCATGGGCATGGCCGGTGGCCTCTCGTTCCAGTTTGACCTACCCGACCCCTGCCCCGGCTACGCAGGCGGCTGGCTGCGCGTGCGCATGCAGCCCCTACGGCGGCCGGCGGCCGATGGGCTACTGTTTGTGGGGATGCTGGAAGATATTTCGCAGGAAAAGCGCAACCAGCTGGCTCTGGCCGAAAGCGAGCGCCGCTACCGCGAGCTGGCCGAAAACGTGCCCGGCGTGCTCTACCGCTGGCGCGTTCACCCCGATGGCACGCTCACCACACTCTACGACAGCCCCAAGGCACAAACTATTTTTGGGCTGCTGCCAGCCGACTCGACGCGCCTGCGCGATTACGTGCACCCCGATGACCTCGGCCGCTGGCAGGATTCGGTGGCGGCTACCACGGCGGAGAGCAGCACTATTGCCTGGGATTTTGAGGGGCGGCTGGTGGTGCCGGGCCAACCACTGCGCTGGATGCGCGGCCACGCCACCCGCTCGTATAGCGATGCCCAGGGCGACGTGTACAGCGGTATTATTCAGGATATTACCCCACTCAAGCTGGCCGAGGAAGCCACCCGGCAAGGCAAGCTGCGCCAGCGCTTGGCCGTAGACGGCCTGGGCGATGGGGCCTGGGAATACAACTACCAGCACCGCCGCCTCACCATCTCGGCCGAGTACAAGGCCATGGTGGGCTACGCCGACCACGAGTGCCCGAGCGAATACGTAGGCTGGAGCCACCACCTGCACCCCGAGGATGTGCAGGTGGTGGAGGCGGCCTGGTGGGCTTACTACCAGGGCACCACCGACACGTTTTCCTGCGAGCACCGCCTGCGCACCCGCAGCGGCACTACTAAGTGGGTGCTGAGCCGGGCGCTGGCCACCAAGCGCGACGCGGCGGGCGAGCCGCTGCTCATCACGGGCATCAATACCGACATTACGGCCAGCAAGCAGGTGGCGGTGGCGCTATCGATGGCGGCCCTGCGGCTATCGACCACCATTACCAGCCTGCGGCGCGGCATTTTGCTGGTCGATGAAAATCAGCGCATTGTGCTCACCAATGCGTCGTTCTGCCAGATTTTCAACCTCACTACCCCGCCCGAAGAGCTCATTGGCCTGCCCCACCATACCCTGGTGCAGCAGCTAAAGCACAGCTTTGGCCAGGAAGTAGATTTTCTGACCCACCTGCGGGAGAATATTGAGAGCCAGCAGCCCCACAACAACCTGGTGAAGCTGCGGACGGGCCGCGTCATCCGGCACGACTTCGTGCCCGTGCGCGATGGGGCTACCAATATCGGCTACCTCTGGAAATTTGCCGACATTACCGAGCGCCACAATGCCGAGCAGGTGCTGAAGCGCCAGGAAGAAAAGTACCGCAACATCATCGACAACACGCAGCTGGGCCTAGTTGAGATGGACCTCAATCACCGGGTGCTCTACGCCAACCAGAGCTACTGCCAGATGGTGGGCTACGCCCCCGAAGAATTGCTGGGCCAGCCGCTGCACCCGCTCATCATCCGGCCCGAAAATATGCCCGCCCTGCGCGAGCGCGTCACCGACCGCCGCAATGGTATTACGGGCTCCTACGAGCTGGAGGTGCACACCAAGCAGGGCGAGAACAAGTGGCTCTTTATTGGGGCGGCCCCGCTCTATGACGAGGCCAAGCAGCCGATAGGTACCATCGGCATCAACCTCGACATTACCCACCAGAAGGCCCTGGAGCAGCGCCTGCGCGAAGCCAAGCAGCAAGCCGAAGACTCGGCCCGCGCCAAGGAACTGTTTTTGGCCAACATGAGCCACGAGATTCGCACCCCCATGAATGCCATCATGGGCATGAGCCAGCTGCTGGCCAAAACGCCGCTGGCCGGCAAGCAGAGCAACTACCTGCACGCCATCACTACCTCGGCCCAGAACCTGCTGGTGATTATCAACGACATCCTGGACCTCTCGAAGCTCGATGCCGGCAAAATGACCATCGAGCGGGTGGGCTTCAATGTGGCCCGCCTCTGCGCCCAGATTGAGAAAACGCTCCTCTACAAGGCCGAAGAAAAGGGCCTGCGCCTCGTCATCAAGGTGAGCCCGCTCATCCCCGACGTGGTACTCGGCGACCCCTACCGCATCACCCAGATTTTGCTCAATCTGGCCGGCAACTCCGTCAAGTTTACGCCCAAGGGCGAAGTCACCATCGAGTGCGAAGTGGCCGGCTACCTCAACGGCGAAGTCATCGTGGCCTTTGTGGTGCGCGACACCGGCATTGGCATCGACCCGGCCTACCTGGAGCATATTTTTCAGGAATTCAGCCAGGAAGATTCTTCCATCACCCGCAAGTTTGGGGGCACGGGCCTGGGCCTGAGCATCTGCCGCAGCCTGGCCCGCCTCATGGGCGGCGAAATCTACATCGAGAGCGAGAAGAACAAGGGCACCGTGAGCTACTTCAGCCTGTTCTTGCCCATTGGCACGGTGCACGACCTGCCGCTGCGCAAGTCGACCGCCACCGAGCTGGGCCGCCACTCCGAGCTGCGCGGCAAGCAGGTGCTGCTGGTAGAAGACAATGAGTATAACCGCTTGCTGGCCAAGACGTTCTTAACCAATGCCGGCCTCGAGGTAACGGAGGCCTGCCACGGTGCCGAGGCCGTGGAGCAAGTGCAGCACCAGTCTTTCGACCTTATTCTAATGGACGTGCAAATGCCGGTGATGGATGGCTTTGAGGCCACCGCCGTGCTGCGCCAGCAGTTCGGGCTAACCACGCCCATCATCGCCCTCACGGCCTCGGCCATCAACGGCGAGAAGCAAAAATGCCTGACGGCCGGCATGAACGACTACCTCACCAAGCCCTTTTACGAGGACGAGCTGCTCACCCTGGTGCACGATTGGGTGCTGGGCTCGCACAGTTCCACCGAGCCCGGCGAGGTGGCCCCCCCCATGCCCGCCGCGCCCGCCCCGGCCCTGTATAAGCTCGATATTTTGCTGGACACGGCGCGCGGCAACCAAAAGTTTGTGGTGATGATGCTGCAAACCTTCATCGACGGCACCTACGCCGCCCTGCGCGACCTGGGCCACGCCCTGCAAGTGGGCAACGTGCAGGCCCTGCAGGCCACCGCCCACAAGCTACGCCCCAGCCTGGTTCATTTGCAGATTCAACCCGTTGTAGCCCTCATGGATAGCCTGGAAGGCTGGGTGGGCCCCTTCAGCTACGACGACCTGCAGCCGCTGGTGGAGGCCAGCGACCAGCGGCTGCGTGAAGTACTAGCCAGCATGAGTGCCGAGCTGGAAGCGCGCCGGGTGCCCAGCGAAGCCGTGCCAGCTAGCCTCTAGGTAATAGTGCCTGCGCTATTACCTAGAGGCTAGCTGCCCGCAGTTGCCCCTACTGCACGGCATCGCCGCGCAGCCGGCGGAAGCGCTTGCGGGCCTCGGCCACGTAAATGCTGCCGGGGTATTTGGTGAGCAGCGTTTGGTACAGCGTCTGGGCCCGGGCCTTGTCCTTGAGGTTTTCGTCTTGAATCTCAGCCGTTAAGAACAGCGCATCGTCGCTGAGCACGTCGTATTTGGGGTTGCCCGTAAGCTGCCCCAGCGTGGCCACGGCGGCGGCGTAGTCGCCGGTGCGGCGTTGCAGCTTGGCCTTCAAATACAGCGCATCGTCGGTGAGGGCGTGGGTGGGGTACTTGCGCAGCAGCGCATCGAGCCCCGTTTCGGCCTGCGGAATCTTGTTCTGAAATACCAGCGCCTCCACCGCCGCGTAGTCCTTGAGGGCCAGGCCCAGCGTGTCCTCCGCCGTACTCTCCTGGATGAGCAGCGAAAGCTGCATGGCATCGTTGGCGATTTCGCGGGTGGTGGCTTCCTTCAGGATATCCAAGTGGCTCTGAGCCAGCTTAAAATCGGCGGCGAAGTAGCTCAGCCGGGCGTTGCGCAGCTTGGCCTCGTAGCCCAGCGGGGCCTCGGGGTGGGCCTTTTCCACCTGCGAGTACAGCAGGGTCGCCTCCCAGGGCTCGCCCTTGAGCAGGTATAGGTCGCCGAGGGTAGTTTTGGCCTCATCTACCACGTCAGTTTCGGCGCGGGGCATATCAATCACTTCCTGCAACAAGCTCATAGCCTTAGGCTTATCATCAAGCTGAAACGCGTAGAGGTTGGCCAGCTGGCGCATCACCGGGGCCGAGGCGGGCGTGCGGCCCAGCTCGGTGAGCAGCGCCTGGTAGTCGGCGGCCAGCGCCCGCACCTGGGCGAGGTCCACGGGATAGGTGTCGCGCACCTGGGCCTCGCGGGCCTGCAACAGCACCTGCCGGGCTATCTGATAATAAGGGCCGCTTTTGTACTCGCGCACCACGTATTGGCAGGCGGCAATGGCCGTGGCGTAGTCGCGGTTGCGCTGCGCAATGCCCGCCAAACTCAGCACCCGGGCACCCTGCGCATTGGTGCGCCGGTCGAGGGCCCGCACCTGCACCAGCGCGCCCGTAAAGTCGTGGCGCTGCACTTGCAGCCACAGCAGCAGCTCGCTATAGGCGTTTTGGTCGGGCTGGGCCTGCACCTTAGCCACCAGCAGCTTCTCCAGCGCATCAAAGTCCTTGTCTTCGCGCAGGGCGTTTTGCAGCATGTTGCGCACAAAGGGCAGCTGCTGCTCGTCGCGCTCCACCAGGCGCAGGGTTTCGGCCAGCAGCTTGTCCTGCTCCTGGCTCTGGGTGTAGAGCTGGATGAGCTGGGGGGCGTATTCGGTATTGTTCTTGGCCAGCTCACGGCCGCGCAGGTAGCTGCGCTCGGCCCAGGCGGGCAGGTTGCGCTTGCCAAACTCGTCGGCCACGGGCACCACCTGCGCGGTCGTGAGCTGGCTTACCATGCGCTGGTACTGCTTGTCGGCCGCGGCGGGGTCGCCAGCGGCCGCGTACAGTCCGCCCAGCGCCACGCCGTAGCCACCCTCCTCGGGGTGCTGCTTGATGGCTTTTTTGGCCAGCTTTTCGGCGTCCTTGTAGCGCTTCAGGCTTTGGAGAGCGGCTAGGTAGTCGGGCAGCACCGTAGGAGCCGTCTGCTCGTCGCTCTTGAGCTTTTCAAACAGGAAGACGGCCTTCTCAAACTCGCCCCGGCGGGCGTAGTCGCGGGCCAGCGTGGGCGCGTCGATGGGCGCCCAGCTGCCCGGCCGGGGTGGACCGCCCGGCATGTTTTGGGCATGCAGGGGCCCCGCCAACGCCAGCCAGCAAGCCGGCACCAATACAGCCGCACGCATACGCAACTTGATTTTCATAATCTGGCAACGCCTGAGGGTAAGTGGTTTGTTCAACGCCACCCGCTGGCGGCGGGTGCCGCTAGCCTGGCCTATATTAGGCACGAAGTGAGGTGCGAAAGTAGCCGTTAAAAAGTACTGAACCAGCGGCAGGCAGGCCAGCCGGATAGCCACCGAGCGCCGCACGTTGCACAAGCAACGCCGCAACGAGGACGGCTACATTAAGGTCACGGTAGTGCGAATGCTAGCCGGCGAATGGAACAACGCTGGAAACCGCCTCGGGGCGGCGTTTTCCAAGGCGCGGCTGGCGAGGTACTTTTATGCGGCGGGGTCTTCTTTTCAAGGAAATTATTTTCAGATAAAACTCTGTACAGCAGAATTTTATCTGAATTTTACTCCGCTGCTACTACGATAATATTCTTATGCACGACGCGCTCCTGGCCACCATCCGCCACGCCATCGCCCTGGCCCCGGCCGAGGAAGCGCTGATTTGCGAATGGTTTGTGCCCGAAACCCTGGCGAAGGGGGACTTCTTCCTGCGGGCCGGTGAGGTGAGCCGCAAACTGGGCTTCGTGCGGCGCGGGGTGCTGCATTACTACCAAAGCCGCGATGGCCAGGACTGGACCTATTACTTCGGCCGGGAGCAGGAATTTGTGGGCGACTACGAGAGCTTTTTGCCGGCCCAGCCGGCCGCGCACGCCATTCAGGCCCTGGAGGAGGTAGAGCTATTGACCATTTCTTACGACAAGCTGCAATGCTTTGCGGGAGGGCGAGCGGTTTGGCCGCCTCGTGGCCGAGGCCCTGTTCGTGAACGTATTGCGCCAGCTCACCTCGTTTTACGAAGAGACGCCCGAACAGCGCTACGCCCGCTTCTTGGCCACTTACCCCGACTTGCAGCAGCGCATTCCGCAGTACTACATCGCCTCCTACGTCGGAGTCAAACCGCAGTCGCTCAGTCGGATACGAGGCCGCGCCGCCTCGTAGCCCGCGCCGCATTTATGCACTTGGGTGAATGACTACCGGGTTGCCACGGCCAGACCTTTGTGCTGTACCAATCCTCTCGCTGTCATGCGTCGCACCCTCACCCACAGCCTCGCGCTGCTCACCGGCCTTGGGCTGATTTTTATTGGCCTACGCTTCCTGCTGGCTCCCCGCGCGGGGGCCGAGGGCTTCGGGGTTTTTCTGCCGCCCGCCGATGTGAATTACGCCTTCCACTACGCCAAAGGCATCCGGGACGTGTTTTCGGGCCTGCTCCTCGTTGCGTTTGCCGGGCTCGGCTACGACCGGCCCCTGGCGTGGGTCGCGCTGCTCGGCACCCTCATTCCCTGCGCAGACTTGGCTATCGTGCGGGCCCAGCCCACCGCCACGCTGGCCTTGGAGCTGCCGCACCTGCTGGCCATTGGCGTGCTATTGGGCGTGGCGGCCTCCTTGTTCACCCCTGTCCGTTCCGCATCCCAAGCGGCGGGGCAGCTTACTCAGTAATGGTCATGAGCGCCGGGTGGTCCTCCTGGCTGGTGGCCCTGGCCTTGCTCAGCAGCGGTGTCGTATACGGCACCGACGTATTCTTTGCGCTCGTCGCCCGCCCCGCCCTGCGGCGGGTGGATGCGGCTAGCCTCACGCAGGTGCTGGGCCACCTGCACGCCGTGGCCGATGCCCGCATGCCGGTAGTTGGGGTTACGGCCCTGCTCAGTACCAGCGCGCTCTTTTTTACGGCCGGCGGCTGGCCAACGCTGCCCGGCCGCCTCGCACTGCTGGCGCTGGCCGGTTTACTGACGCAGCTGGCGGCTTATGTAGCAGTTGCCCAGCCCGTTAATAAGCGCCAAACCGCCGCTGCGCTCCAAAACCAAACGCCCGCCGATGCCCGCGACCTGCAACGCCGCTGGGACAGTGTTATCGGCCTGCGCGCCGGGGCCCTCACGGTGGCGGTGGCTGCCTTAATCGGGGTCGCCATGCACTTGCTCCGCTAATTTTTAGCACCACAAAAAAAGGGACTGCACCCGTAGGTACAGCCCCTTTTTTTGTGGTGCAGTGGCCTAGAAGAACTTCGAGCGGTTGTCCTGCACCTTGGCCTGGCCCTTGATAGCTTCGGAAATGAGGGCATCCTGGCGCTGCTGGCGCTGCTGCGTGAGCTGCTGGCGCACCAGCTTCAGGTCGCCGGGCGTGGCGGGCAGCACGCTGCTGCCTTCCACCACCAGCACGCCCTGCTCGCCCTTGATGGGCGCCGACTTCTGGCCCGCCTTCAAAGCAAAGGCGCGGCCCACCGCGTCGGGCTCAAAGCCTACGTTCGGGATGGTGCCCTGGCCCTGGGCTACGCCCTCGGCCGTTTGCACCTGCGCGCCGGCCCCGGCCACTTTGGCCAGGTCTTCGAGCGTTCCGGTTTTGCCTTGCAGCTTAGCCACTAGGTCTTTGCCTTTCAGCTCATTGCGAACCGCGGCCGTTAGCTCAGGGCGAATGCTCTCGATAGTAGCCGTGCCCTTGCTGCGCGAATCGGTAACGGCGGCAATGATGTGCTGCTCGCCGATGTCAAACTTGCGCACGTCGCCCACTTTCGTTTCGGCGCCGCCGTCGGGGTTGAAGCCGAAGGCCCAGCGCACCAGCTCACGCGAGCCGGGCAGGTTGCCCACCGTCGGCGCATCGCGGGTGATGAATTTGGCTTCCTGCTTTTGCAGGGTCTTGTCTTTGGTAGGCAGGGCGCGGAAAGCATCCAGAGTAGTGGCATCCGATTGCAGCTGCTCGGCGCGGGCGTAGGCGGCTTCGCGGGTGGCGTCGCTGGGCTGCACCGACTTCAGCACTGAAGCTACCTGGTAGGTATTGTCGGTCTTTTTGCCAGTCACCTTCACAATGTGGTAGCCAAAGTTGGTTTCTACCAGCGTGGGCAGCAGGCCCAGGCCGGGCGCCCCAAAGGCCGCCTTGCTAAACTCGGGTACCATGCTGGTGCGGTCGAAGTAGCCCAGGTCACCGCCCTTGTCCTTGGTGCCGTCGGTGCCGTACTGCTTGGCCATGGCGGCAAAGTCAGCGCCGCCCTTGATTTTGACAAGGATTTCCTGCGCCTGCGCTTTCACGGCGGCTTTGGCGGCCGGGGTCATGCTGGGCTCCGTTTTGAACAGGATGTGGCTGGCGCTTACCGTAGGCTTGGGCTTTTCGCCGGTTATCTTGTACACCGCCAGCGTGTTACCAATCACATAGGGGCCATACACCTGGCCCACTACCAGTGGCTGCTTAGTGAGCTGCTGGGGCAGCTGGGCGGCCGTGAGGTAGGCGGGGCTGTAGGGCTGCTCCGAGTTGGAGCGCACAAACAGCGAGTCGTTGGGTGCGGTGCGGAACTGCTGGGCAATGCCATCGATGCTCGTGCGCAGGGCGGCGCTGTCGGCCTTGGTGGCCGTTTCGGGCACCACGATGTATTCGATGCTGCGGCCATCTTCCACCTTGTAGCGGCCTTTTTGGCGCTCCAGGTAGTCGGTCAGCTGGGCATCGGTGGGCTTGAAGGCCGAGTCCGACACGCTGGAGTAGGGCACGAACAGGTAGCGGAAATTCGCCTTGGCGTTCTGGGCCTGGTCAAACTGCTTGGCCTCGGCCGTAGTCACGTACACCGAGTTCTTGAGCAGGGCGTTGAACTTGTTTACCGGGCCGTCAAAATCGCGCAGGCTGGCTTCGAAGTTGTGGAACGCGGCCTGGGCATCGGGCGGCAGCTTGTCGAGGTTTTTGAGGTAGTCGATGAGGCGCGCCTTGTCAAACTGACCCGTTTTGGGGTCCGTAAAGGCTTGGCGGATAGCGGGGTTAGGGTTATCGCCCTGCACCATGTCCACCATCTCTTCGTCGCCCACGGCCAAGCCCAGCTTGTCTATTTCGGGCTGAAAGGCGCGGCGGTATAGCAGCTGGTTCCAGGTTTGGTCGCGCAGGTAGTTCAGGGCCTGCTCATCGGCGGGGCGGCCCTGCTGATTCGCAAAGTTCTGCTTGGCTTGCTCCAGGGCGGCCGTGAATTCGGGCAGCTCAATTTTGCTGCCGTTCACCTCGCCTACTGTCTGGCCATTGCCACCAAAAAGCCGGTTTTTTCCTCCCACCAAGTCGCCGCCCACAATGAAGAGCAGCATCCCGATAGCGACGGCGCCTACGGCCACCCCCGACTTTTCCCGAATCGTGTTAATTAAAGCCATTACTTACCAAATACTAAACTTAATGCGGTGGCCCGAAGCCAAAAAGAGGCGCAAAATAACCATGAATCGCCCAAACTATCAAGCTACTGCCCCCGCGCCCGGCCCCAATGTTGGTTGGCCGGCCCTAGCGGCGCTTCTTATTTTTCTTGGCGGGCTTGTTTAGGTCCGCCACTTGCTGGGCTACCTCGGCTTCCTTGGCGCGGCGGGCCTCCTGCTGCCGCCAGTAGTTGAGCGGCAGCCAGCAGGCCAGCGATATCATAAATATCCAGTAATTACCGCCCAAATCGCCCTGCAAAATGGTTTGGTAAACCCCAATCACGAACGATACCACGCCTAGGGCAAACATTACCGTGCGCGCCAGGGATTTATCAAATTTCATATCTTACTGACTAATAACATCTTACTTATACCTCAAAAAGAACGTCATGCTCATCTGGCGTCCGCTTGCCGAAGCATCTCGCTCGCATCGCTGCAACGGTTCAGACGAGACGCTTCGGCAAGCGGACGCCAGATGAGCATGACGTTCTACCTAGCTGATAACCCATTACCCACCAGCGTTTTACTTCCCCAGGCTCTTGGCTTGGTCAAGTGTGAAGGTGCCGATAGGATTGAAAAGCCGGTAGCTCGAAAAATCCTGGTTGGCGCTCATCCCGTTGCCAGTGAGCACCTCAGTAGGCGTTTGTATCCGCACAAACATGGCGCTATCGGTATAAATTTTCTGCTTGTTACGGTCGTAGAACAGCTCTTCCGTAGCGAGGGTTTGCTGCTGGGGCACGTTGGCCACCTTCACCGCGCCGCGCATAATGTAGAGCTGCTGGGCATTGTCAAACTTAGCCCATTTGGCTACCAACGTGTTGACGGTCAGCTTACCCGGCTTGTCATAAAACGTCACCGTTACGCCCTTAGGATAGAGCCGGTCGCTGTTCTCGAAGTTCTGCTCCAGCGGGGCCGTGAGGCGAATGTGCAGCCGGGCTGAATCGCTGAGGAGCGTCACCACGTTGTCAGTTTCGAGCAGCGGGCCGGTGTACACTATCCGCTTGGGGGCAGCGTCCTTTTTACCGCAACCCGCCAGCAGCAGGCCGGCTGCCAAGGCGCCGGCCTGCCATAAGTAGCTCATTTTCACGATTATTGCAGGCGGCGCTTGATAAACCAACGGTTGCTAAGCGTGGCGCCGATTTGCATACGCACGTAGTCCTCTTGCACGTTGCTCGCGCCGTTGTTGCCAATGAGGAAATCAGTGTTGCCGCGCTTACCATAGGCAAAGCCCAGGCTGATAACCGTCGATTCGAGGGCCGTGGCCGTGGGCAGCGGGAAAGCAAAGCCCCAGTGCACGGCGCGGTCGTAGAGGCGGTTGCCCAGGGGCGCGTAGGGGAGCTGCGCCACGCTTAGGCCCAGGCGGTAGGTTACGCGCTGAAAGTAGTGGTCAACCGAGCCGGGGTCAGGCGTAAACTCGCCACCCGTGGCTACGCGCCACGTGTTGCTCAGCGCCTGGGGCGATATCAAGCTAAACGTCTTAAAATCAGACCACTGCTGGCGCGACCCATCGAGGTTGAAGCTCCAGTTGCGGCCATTGTCGAGCGAAAAGCCCAGCTGCGACATAGCGGGCGTGGTAGTAGTGCCGCTATCGTCGGAGAGCTGCACCACGGTACCAATCACGGCACCATTGGCATCCTGCTGCTCGGTGGTGCGCTGCCGGTTGGCCTTCAGGTTGGCCTGAAAGGTTTGCACGGCTCCCAGGTTCACGTTCAGGTTTTTGTTGATTTGGTGGCGGTAGTGCGCCGAGGCCCGAAACAGGAAGTCGGCGTAGCGCAGCTGCTCATTGGCCACCACCAGCTGCTGGGCCGCAATGTTGGGCGTGCTGATGGCCGTGCCCTCGCTCTGCGTGATGGTACCAAACAGGTACGAGGCACTGCCCCCCAGGTTGAGGTCGCGCAGCACGTGAATGCCCGTGGCAAAATACGCCTCCGACAGCCCACCCGAGCCCGTGTACTTTTTGAAGGCTTGGGCCAGCGGGTCGCCGTTTACCGAACCGGTAGTAGTAGCATCATAATCTACTGAGCTATAAGGCTTTAGGCCTACAGCTGCACCCCAGCGCTTGTTCAGCGGCACAGCCAGCGCGAGGTAGCCCAGCGTGCCGGTGCCGTTGCGGCTGGAGGCCACAGTGTTTTTCACCGTCTGCACCTGCGCATTGAACACGGCTTCCCAGGTGGTGCGCGGCGTGTAGGTAAGCAGGGCGGGGTTCAGCTCGTTGACGTTGCCCGTGTTGGGCGCGGCCAGGCCCGTGCCGCCCATGCCCAGCTGGCGCACGCCGCCAAAGTTGCCGTAGCTGTCGCCCAGGCCAATGCGCGAGTAGGGCGAGTTGCCCAGGCCCTGCCCAAAGGCCGAGCCGGCAAACAAAGTAGCAGCGGCCGTTAGCAGGGCCCCGGATAGTTTTTTAGTTGTCAACATTATAGCGTAAAATCTTATCCAAGCCCAGCAGCACCAGTTCTGGCACGGCAAAGATACGGCCAGCCAGCGGGGCAAGCGCGGCGGCCAGGTACGGGGCATCGCCGCCGGTGAGTACCAGCGCCAGCTGCGGGTGCTGCTGGCGGTATTCGGCCACCAGCCCACGCACCTCAGCCGCCGTGCCGCGCACCACGCCGCTCAGCAAGCAAGAGGCCGTGGAGTTGCCAATTAGTTGCACCACCTCGCTGGGCGGCGGCAGCTCCAACAACGGCAAGCGGCCCGTAAACGTGTGCAGCGCCTGCAAGCGCATACGCAGGCCCGGCGCAATGCTGCCGCCGTGGTACGTGCCATCGGCCGTTACCAGGTCCAGCTTGAGGGCCGTGCCGGCATCGAGCACCAGTGTGGCCTGGCCCGGCCGCAGGCTGGCAGCTCCCACGGCGGCGGCTAGGCGGTCGGGCCCCAGCGTCTGGGGCGTGGCGTAGGCATTGCGCACCGGCACCGGCGTAAAACCGGGCCGAAATGGCAGAATGCGTTGGAGGCCGCCAGTGGCCGCCAGGGCCGCCAGCCAGGGCTGCGTGTCCACCTTATCAGCCACCGACGACAGGATGGCCTGCGCCGGCTGCGTGCGCTGCCACAGCGCGCCCAAGTGGGCCGGTGCCGCCAGCACGCCACTCTCCCGTAGTCCTTCCGGCCCGAATACGCCGTATTTCAACGCCGTATTACCCAGGTCAAGTGCCAGCGTAATCATCTGTAAAATGCCCTAAAAACAAACAAGGGGTTGTGAATACCAACGCACGCGTTAATATTCACAACCCCTTACCTGTCAATTATTTACATGAAATACTTCAGACGAATCACTTCCTGCTCGGTGAGGAAGCGCCATTTGCCGCGCGAAACCTCTTTTTTGGTCAGACCGGCGTACTGCACCCGGTCGAGGGCCACCACGTCGTAGCCCAAGTGCTCGAAAATGCGGCGCACAATGCGATTACGGCCAATGTGCAGCTCAATGCCCACAAAGTGCGGGTTGCCGGCTACCACGGCTACGTCGTCCACCTCAGCCTTGCCATCTTCCAGCTCTATGCCGGCCGCTATTTCGGCCAAGTGCTCGGCAGTCAAAGGCTTATCCAGCTCCGCTTGGTAGATTTTCTTGTTCTTGTGCGAGGGGTGCGACAGCTTCTGCGCCACTTCCCCATCGTTGGTGAAGAGCAGTAGACCCGTAGTGTTACGGTCGAGGCGACCCACCGGGAAGATGCGCTCCTTCGAAGCAGTAGCCACCAGCGACATCACCGTTTTGCGGCCTTCGGGGTCGTCGGTCGTGGTGATGAAGTCCTTGGGCTTGTTCAGCAGCACGTACACCAGCTTCTCGCGGTTGAGGTTGGTTTTGCCATACTGCACCGTGTCGGTGGGCTGCACTTTGTAGCCCATCTCGGTGATAACCTCGCCATTCACGCGGATTTCACCGGCGGCAATCAGCGAGTCAGCCTCGCGGCGCGAGCAGATGCCCGCGTTGGCGATGTAGCGGTTCAGGCGCAACTCCTCAGTACCAAAGTCTTCCTCACTCGCCCGGCGCTTGTTGCCCCGGGTTTTGTCGTTTTCGTAGTGCTTGAGGTTCTTATAGTCAGGAGCTAAGCCCACTGGCTCATCCGAAGTAGTGGTGCGGGTTTTGTTGCCGTAGCCAGTGCTGCGTTGCGGGCTGCTCTGGGCTTCGCGCATGGCCTCACGGCGCTCCCGGAACGAGCCGGTGGTCGTATTGTTGGGCCGCTCGCCAAAGCTGCGCGGCTTACCAAAAGCACCCGGCGTTTGCTCGCGGGGCGCGTTACGGTCGCCGTAGCTACCGCGGCGCTCGTCGCGGCCACCTTCCGTGGGGCGGCCCTCGCGGCTGCCAAAGCTGCGGCGCTCACCACCATCGCGGTCGCTGCCGTAGCTGCGGCGCTCACCACCTTCACCGCCGGCGGGCCGGCGGTCGCCGTCGGGTCGCGTGCCGAATTCACGGCGAGCAGGCCGCTCGTCGCGGCTGCCTTCTGACTGTGGGCGGCGGGCTTCGTTGCCCGCACCACGCTCCTCAAACGAGCGACGCTCGTCGCGGCCCGTATAGGCCGGGCGCGCGTTGTCGGCAGCCCCACCTTCTACGGGCGAGCCATCGGGGTTAGTTTTGATAAACTTGCGGTTGCGCTCACCTTTGCCACCACGCGGCACCGTGGGCAGGCCTTCGTAGCGCACTGGCTGGCCCTGCCAGATGGGCTTGGGCGGGTAAGCGGGGCGCTCGCTGCGGTCGCGGTCGCCACCTTCGGCACCCTGCGCGTCGCGACGGGGCCGCGCGTCGCGGTCACCGCCGCCAAAGCTGCGTTTCTCGCCATAGCCAGCACCGCCACGGTCGCCACCGAACGAGCGCTTCTCGCCGTAGCTGGAGCCACCACGCTCGGGGCGGTCACTGCCCCCGAAGCTGCGCTTTTCACCGTAGCTGGAGCCGCCGCGGTCACCACCGAACGAGCGTTTCTCGCCGTAGCTGGAGCCGCGCTCGGGGCGGTCACCACCGAAGCTGCGCTTCTCGCCAAAACCACCGCGCTCGGGACGGTCACCACCACCAAAGCTGCGCTTCTCGCCGGAGCCGCCGCGCTCCGGCCGATCGGCACCGCCGAAGTTCGATTTGCCAAAGCTACTGCCGCCGCTGCCGCCACTGGGCCGGCCGCCAAACTTATTGCCGCCACCCTGGCCAAACGTAGGCCGGGCGGGTGAGAAGCCTTCGCCGCGCCCGTCGGGCCGGCTGCCTTTGTAGCCACCGCCAGCGCTACCGCCGTTGCCGCGAGGGGCATACCCGCCGTTACCGCGCGAATCGCTGCTTGGCCGCCCGCTGCCACCAGTTGCGCCACGCCGACCGGGCTTATCGTCTGAAAAATGTTTCTTACCCATTTGAGTTATAAGTTAATCTGGTTGCTGGCTTATAGTCCCGCGCCGCCGGCGCTGGTGAGTGCAAATATCTGCGCTATTGGCAGTTAGTAAAAAAAAGCCCGGACCCGTAAGCCAGCCGCCGAAGCGCCGGTTACGGGTCCGGGCCGTAGGCCAGGGCCGCACTTAGTCGCGCCGGGCTAGCTTGGCTTCAATCGAGTGCTGGGTGTGGGGCACCGCCCGCAGGCGGTCTTTGGGAATAAGCTTACCCGTACCGATGCACACGCCGTAAGTGCCGTTTTTAATGCGCGTCTGCGCATTTTCGAGCTGCTGGATGAACTTCATCTGGCGCGAGGCCAGCTGGTTCAGGCTTTCCTTTTCGGCGGTCTCAGCGCCGTCTTCCAACACCTTCAGCGAAGCCGCCGTAGTATCAGTGCCCGACTCGTTGTTACGGGTCAAGGTTTCCTTAATGAAGGACAATTCTTTGCGAGCAGCAGTCAGCTTACTTTGAATAATCTGGTCAAACTCAGCTAAATCTTCCCGCGAATAGCGGAGGTTTTCCTCGGTCATCGAAAAGCAAGTAAAAAGAATAATAAATATGTGCGCTGCGGTAGGCAGCATGCCAGAAACAACGCTCCACCCTACTAAAAAGTTTGGTTAAGCTACTGGCGTTTACTAACTGGCTTCAGCATAGAAGTCGGCTTTCGCGGGGCAAAGGTAATTGTTTTCAGCTGCTTTGCTTCGCAGACTACTTCCTTCCTTCAGAATCCCAACATTTGAATGGCAGCCACGGCGGCCTCCACCCCTTTGTTGCCGTGCCGCCCACCGGCGCGGTCCCAGGCTTGCTCTAAGTTATTGGTGGTAACCAGCCCAAATATTACGGGCTTGTTGTATTTAAGTCCTACCGTAGTCAGCCCCTGCGCTACCGCATGGCAGATGTAGTCGTCGTGCTTGGTGTCGCCTTTGATTACTACCCCCAGGCAAATAACGGCGTCCATCTCCTCGTGCTGAGCCAGCAGCTGCGCGCCAAACGTCAGTTCGAAGCTGCCGGGCACTGTGTTGCGGAAAATGTTCTCCGGCTTAGCCCCATGCTTGAGCAGCGTTTCGTACGCGCCGTTGCTAAGGGTGTCGGTTAGCTCACGGTTCCATTCGGCCACGACCAGGCCAAAGCGCTTTTCACTGATGTCGATGAAGCTGGCACTGTCGTAGGTGCTCAGGTTTTGCAGGGCGGTTGCCATAAATCGCAGATTTTGCAGATGGAGCAGATTTCGCAGATTCGGCTGGCGCGGGGTCAGGCCTCTTGCGGATACATTGCTCGCTGCGGAGTTAAAGAGTTGCTTGGGGAAATGAGGTTTCGGCTAAATGGCAACGGCGCTCTCCGTTGCGGGAAAGCGCCGTTGCGGCCTGGTAGTATTTGGTATTATTGGCCAAGGGCAGCTTTGCGCTGACGGGCTTCGCCAGCTTCGGGCGCAGCGGCGTAGTCGTTCAGAATACGGTCGTAAGCTTTAGCAGCTCCAGCGTTGTCTTTGGCGGCTTCAAGGGCCACGCCCTGCTTCAGCACGTAGCCGGGCGAGAATTGGTCGTTGGCGTTGTGGTCGGCAGCTTTCGCATACAACTCAGCAGCTTCTTTAGGCTGGTTCAGCTCCAGCTTGGCATCGCCCATGAGCGAGTAGGCCCGCGACTGCACGAGGTAGTCGTCCGAGCTAAACTTGTCGAGGTATGTATACGCCTCCTGGAATTTACCCTGCTTCAGCGAGGCGACACCGGCGTAAAAATTGGCTAGGTTGCCCGCCTTGGTACCACTGTACTCCGAGGCCACTTTATCGAGGCCGGGGTGCTTACCATCGCCCTTAGTGGCTTTGCCCAGCGAGTCGGCTTGCCAGTAATCCACAGCTTTGTACATGGCATTCTGAGCTTGCGTGTTCTGCTCAGTGCGCCAGTAGTTGTAGCCAAACGCACCGGCTATTGCGGCTACTACCACGACCAACACGCCCACCAGCAGGTTGCGGTTGCGTCGCACAAAGTCTTCCGATTCGGCTAGCCGGGCGGCCAGGGCGTCGGGGTCTTCGAGCAGCGGGTTTTCGGTCGCGTAGGTTTCTTCGGCCGGCGCCAACGGGTCGGTCGATACGGGGCGAATGGGCTGGCGGGCACCCGGCGTTTTGCCGGTGTAAGGAATCTTAGACATCAGAGTTGGTAGCTCGGCGGCACGGCTCTGAACCAGGCCGCGCCGCGGGGGGCCACCCGGCCACAAAGGCAAGGGGCCGGATTAAGAATGGAACTAGTCGTGAATATAAGGGTAGTCGGCCTGCACGTATACTTCCGTGTACAGCTCGCGCGCATCAGGGTAGGGCGAGTTTTCGGCAAACTCTACCGACTCCTGCACCTGCGCCTTGATGCGCTCGTCGATGGCAGTTAGGTCTTCCTCAGTGGCCATGTTGTGGGTGAGGATGGTATGGCGCACCGATTCAATGCTGTCGCGGTGGCGATACTCTTCCACCTCTTCTTTGGTGCGGTACTTGGCCGGGTCGCTCATCGAGTGGCCCTTGTAGCGATAGGTTTTGAGTTCGAGGAAGGTGGGGCCTTCGCCGCTACGGGCGCGCTCAGCGGCGCGGGCTACGGCGTGGTGCACATCCTCCACGTTCATCGCGTTCACGGGCTCATTGGGCATCTGGTAACCGTCGGCGATGATGTGCAGGTCCGTCACGTTCGACGAGCGGTGCACGGCCGTACCCATAGCGTAGCCGTTATTCTCCACAATGAAAATTACCGGCAGTTTCCACAGCATGGCCATATTGAAGGCCTCATGCAAAGCACCCTGACGCACCGCGCCATCGCCCATGTAGCAGATACAGAGCTTGCCGGTCTTGTTGTATTTCTCAGCAAACGCAATACCGGCACCCATCGGAATCTGAGCTCCTACGATGCCGTGGCCGCCCATGAAACCAACTTCCTTATCAAACATGTGCATCGAGCCGCCTTTGCCTTTCGAGCAGCCAGTGGCTTTGGCAAACAGCTCAGCCATGATGGCATTAGGCGAAGTGCCTAGTGCCAATGGGTGGGCGTGGTCGCGGTAAGCGGTGATGTACTTGTCACCCTTTTCCAGGGCCGATACGGCTCCGGCTACGCAGGCCTCTTGGCCAATGTAGAGGTGGCAGAAACCCTTTATCTTCTGCTGACCGTACAGCTGACCGGCTTTCTCCTCAAACTTGCGCATGAGCTGCATTTGCTCATACCAAGTTAGGTAGACTTCTTTGGAAAACTCCGGTTTGGCGGGCGAAGTAGCTACTGGTGCATCGGCAGGGGCGTCTCCCTGTTGCGCATTGGGCAATTCTTCTACGGCCGGCAGGGGCGCGGTTTCGACGCCCGTTGCGGCGTCAACCGTGGCCGGTGTCTGGCCTTTGGCTGCCTTTTCGGTGTTAGTACCGTTTACGCCAGCCTTAGGTGCATCCTTTACTTTCGACTCCGCCATAATTAGGGGTATATAATTTCGCGTTGGGAGGGCGAAATTACATAATTCTGACCGTACTCCCACCCCACCGCTCCGAATGACGCTCGACCAGCTACACCTGCTATTTTTCAAGAATTACGATGAAGCAAGCTTGGCCTTCAGCCCAGGCATTAATTGCTTTATCGGTGACAACGGCAGCGGCAAGACCAACCTGTTGGATGCCATTTACTACCTGTCGCTCACCAAGAGTGCATTCGCAAGTGCCGATGCACAGAGCATAAAGCAAGGGGCTGATTTTTTTGTAGTTAAGGGAAAGTTTGACACCCCGCTTTTAGAGCAGGCCGAAACCATTCAGGTGAGTATGCGCGCAGGGCAGAAGAAAACCATCACCCACGATAAGCAACCCTATGACCGACTAGCAGACCACATTGGGCGCTACCCGGCGGTGCTCATCTCGCCTTATGATACGGACCTTATCCGCCAAGGCAGCGAAGAGCGCCGCCGGTACTTCGACAGTCTGCAATCGCAACTCGACCATGAATTCCTGGAATTACTCATTCAGTATAATGGCTTACTCCGCCAGCGCAACGCCACCCTCAAGCAGAGCGGTGGTGGACATGGATTCGATACGCTGTACTTACATTCACTCGATGACCAGCTAGCCCCGCTGGGCGAAAGTCTTTCGGCCATGCGGGCTACCTTTCTTACCCAGTTCGTGCCGGTGTTTCAGCGGCACTACGCGCAGCTCGCCGATGGCCGGGAGGAAGTGGTACTTGAATACAAAAGCCAGCTACCCGGCCAAAACTTTCGCCACTTACTGCTAGCCAATGAGCGCCGCGACGTGACCTTGCAACGCAGCACCACCGGGCCACACCGCGACGACTTCGTATTTCTCATGGATGAGTTACCGGTCAAGAGCTATGCTTCCCAAGGCCAGCAGAAGTCCTTTGTCATTGCGCTCAAGCTGGCCCAGTTTGAGTTGTTGGCCACCAAGCCGCAGGCGGCAGGCCACGCAGCAGTCAAGCCCTTTTTATTGCTCGACGACATCTTTGACCGCCTAGACGACAAGCGCATTGCCCGGCTGCTCCAGCTGGTAGCCGACCACACCTTCGGTCAGGTATTCCTCACTGATACCAATCTGGAACGCACCGACCTGGCCCTAGCCGGCATTGAAAGTGACATCCGGCGCTTCCGGGTGCAGGCCGGTCAAGTAGCAGTTATCTGATTGCAGCTACCCTTTTCGGGGGCTGGGCGGCGTACTTTTGAGGTAACATTGTGCAGCAAGCAAGCCGTATTTTGCGGCCATCACGCGCAACATTTTGTCTCCTTGCCGTGAAAAAGCCCAGCCTCTCCCCCACCGCTCGCCGGGCCGATATTATTCCGCTGAAAGAAGGACTGGAAGCTCTGGTGCGCGCTTACCGCCTGGGGGGCAAGCTCAATGAGGTGACGGTAGTGAGCAGCTGGGAACGAGTGATGGGCAAGGCGGTTGCTCTTAAAACCAAGGAAGTCTACGTGAGCAAAGGCAAGCTTTTCGTGCGCCTCACCTCGGCCCCGCTCAAGCACGAGCTCGTAATGGCCAAAACCCGCGTACTGGAAATGCTCAATGCGGAGGTAGGCACCCAGGTGGTTTCGGAAGTTATTTTCCTGTAAGCTCCGTTCGCAGAGCAAGAAACTTATTGCACATACTGCGTAATAACGCCGGGGCACCGTCAGCAAATTGTGGCAGTTCCAGAAGTCGCGCTAGTGCACTCGGCAGCATCCGCTGTTTACTTATAACCTTCGCCTAGTTCTATGAAACAACAAAAATGTTCCACGTGAAACATTTTTGTTACCTAGGACCATACATTTTCAACAACAGCTCATTGTACGCCTCCAGTAAGGCAATGTACTTGGTTTGGAGTGCTAGTAGCTGCCTAGTGGGGTCAGAATCGAGCGGCTGGCTCGGTGTTACACGCGATGTAACAGAATTTGTAACAGTAACCCTCGGCAAGGGTGTTACAAACGGGAGAGATGATTGCTGAGCTATTGTAAAATCCTGTGAGAAATCATGACCGATAATTTGGCCGATACTTTTCACCAGGTTAGCGTCCAGTGTATCATCCTTGAACTTACGGTATATCGTCGGCCGTGTAATACCCAGTTCTTCTACGATACGAGTAATGGAAATACCGCTGCTTTTAATGGCCTCTTGCAGTATTTCGCCTTGATGAGCCATAAAATGAGAGTGTTACGGGTTGGGTGATGCAAATATGGAAAGCGTATCAGGGTAATCCAAATGGTTGCGTAATGAGACAGGCCTAAGATGGTGGACGCTTGTAAACAACTTCAACTCAACAGTGTATCACAACTACCGTCCGCATTGTAACAAAATTTGCCGGATATCAAAAACGGACACTACGGACGGTTTTTAGGTGCCATTCACTGTCATTCGTATCACGCAAGTAGTTGTAGCAAGCGGTCGGGGTAATCGGTTGTAATGCCCGCCACACCCCAGGTGATTGCGCGCTGCAAATCACTCGTCGCGTTTACAGTCCAAGGCACCAGGCGTAGCGCCGGGTAACGCGTGGCCAAGTCCATTACCCGGCGCTGAGAAAGAAGCTGAAAATCGGGACCAAACGTTTCGGGCACAAAGCCGAGTTGCTGAAAAAGCATCTCGGCCGGCGTAGGGTCTTCACTGAGTAGGCAGAGCGCCAGCGATGGTGACAGCTGCCGGGCCGCTTGTAGAATGCGAGCATCGAAGCTGAGCAACGTAGTACGGGGCAGAACAGCGACGGCAGCCAACTCAGCCAGTACTAACTTGACAAAAGGAGTTGGCTGCGGATGGAAAACATCATCGCCGGACGGCGTGCTTTTCAGTTCTACCGAGTAGCCTACTTGAGGGCGACCCAAGCGCTGGCGGGCAGCCTCGGTAGCTTGCAACACCTCGCGCAGAAGAGGCCGGTAAGTAGTTAGGCGCTGCTGCGTAGGAAACCCAGGATGCGGCTGCTCCCCCACTACGCAGCCGCGAATGGTGGCGTAGGGCAGGTGATAGAGGTTGTATTCGCGCTCGTGCTGTGGGTCGATTGGCTCGCCGTCGGGGCCGGAACCCAGGCGGGCCGATAGCCAGGGCTCGTGCGAAATTACCACCTGCTGGTCTTGCGAAATCACGACATCCAGCTCCAGCACGTCAACGCCCAGGGCCAGGGCGTGCAGAAAGGCAGGCAAGGTATTTTCGGGCAATAAACCCCGGCAGCCCCGGTGGCCGTGCACTTCGGGGCGGGAGGAGCGCATAGGCGCAGGGAAGGGAAATAGCATGCGCCTTTGTACGCAGGCAGGCGGGTGGGCAGTCGCTACGCCAGTAGCTTTGCACCTACTTTTCGCTCCGCGGGGCGCGCCTTTTCCCATTCTTTTATGAAGCGTATTTTACTATTTGTGCTGGTGCTGGCCCTGGCGGCGGGTGGCTATTACTACTACACATCCCTCAAGAAGGGACCGGAATATGCGCTACTACAAGCGGCCGCGGCCACCCAAACGCACGACTTGGCGGCTTTCGAGCGCTACGTAGATGTGGATGCGCTCACGGGCCACTTGGTAGATGATGTGGCCAAGCAGAGCAACACGCTATCGATGCTGGTGCCGGGCGGTGGGCTATTATTTCGCGGGGGCCTGGGCTTGCTGAAGCCCCAATTGGCCAAAGCTGCCCACAATGAAATTCAGCGCTACGTGGAGACGGGCTCGCTGGAAGCAGCCCAAGCGGCGGCTCCCAAGCGCCTAGTAAACGTATCGCTGCTGGGGTTGGCGGGGCGCGTAGTGGGGCCTGACAGCAAGTTTAAGGGCATCAAATACACGACCGACAAGGGCGATGTATCGTTGGTAGGCCTGGAGTTTTCGCAGCCGCGCTACGACACCACCATGGTGGTAGAGGTGAAGCTACAGAAGCAAGCCGACGGCCACTGGCAAGCCAAGCAGATAACCAACACCGCCGAATTGGTGCAGGGCGTGGCCCGCTTGGAGAAGCAGCACCTACTGAAATAATACGCCGGGCCTGACCTGACGACCAACAGAAAGCCCTCAGCTACGCGGTAGCTGAGGGCTTTCTGTTGGCTTAAAATAAGCTTTACCGAAGCTGGCAGTTAGTTGCTGCGACCGGAGAAAAGCAGGTAGATAATGGATCCGCCAATGGGGAAGAACCAGATGATGGCACCCCAGAGGAGCTTTTTGCCCAGCGACCAGTCTTGCTTGAGCAAGCTGATGACCGCGTAAATGGCCATAATCAGGTAGAGGACCCCAAAAAAGCCTAGTCCACCACGGCTATTATAAGCACTTGGCGCACAGCTAGTTGCGATTAACGATAAAAGCGGCAATAAAGCCAAAGGCTTGAGCCGGGAAGCTACGGTGGAGAAGGTGCGCATAAAAGAAGTGAAGAAGAGTGAGGTGTTTTCGCCCTTTACGCAAATTCTGAAGTTTTGGCTAATTATTTATCATAAAAAACTGATTTACAGTATTTTACCAACATAGGCACCTACTTGTTGGGCAAACGCGGGCACTACGCCTGGAATCAGTGCGGCGATAACGAGTACTCCGTAGAGCGCGCCGTAGAAGTGGGCGTCGTGGTTGATATTGTCGCCCCGGCGGCGGCCCATATGGTACGAATAGGCTAAGTACAGGAAGCCAAAGGCGAAGCTAGGAATGCCTAATTGAGGAGGTAGAAACATCATCCCAATCTTGCCTGTGGGAATGAGCAGGATGCTGGCAAACAGCACCGACGACACGCCCCCCGAGGCCCCCAAGCTGCGGTAGTCGCGGTCGTCGCGGTGCCGGAAATACGTGGGCAAATCCGACACGATGATGCCGCCCAGGTAGAGCAGCAGGAACAAGCCCAGGCCGCCATTGGGCCCGTAGGTGGTAGCCAGCATACTCAGCACAATGGGCCCGAACGAGTAGAAGGCGTACATGTTGAAGAGTAAGTGCATCCAATCGGCGTGCAGGAAGCCCGACGTGAGGAAGCGGTACCACTGGCCCTTAGCGCGGGCCATGGTGTAGGGCTCGAGAATCCAGGCGCGCATTAGCTCGTCGTTGGACCAGGCGTAGGCAGACACGGCGACCGTGAGGCCGATAAGAATAAGGATGGGATTGAAGACCATTGAAGAAGTGCGGTAAGCTTTAACGCTTGCCGGAAGTAGAGGGTAAACGGCAAGCTAAAGCTTACCGCACTGCGCTAGCTTTCGCGGTCCATGAGCTGGAGCGCGAGGTGATGCAACGGCTGCTTGCGGGCCGCCGGAGCCGCCACGCGCTCCAGGTGCTGCAAGGCATCCTGGAAGTAAGTATTGATGAGCACCTCCGTTTGGGGGCGAATAGCAAGCTCATCGTAGATGGCCCGCACGGCCCGCACTTTGGCTTCGGCATCGGGCACGGGCTGGCCGATGTGCTGGGCCAGGGCGGCCCGCTGGGCGGCGTTGGCCTGGGCCTGGGCAGTAAGCAGCAGGAAGGTTTTCTTGTCGGAAATGATGTCGCCCCCTACCCGCTTGCCGAACGTGGCGGCATCACCATACACATCGAGCAGGTCGTCGCGGAGCTGAAAAGCCAGCCCGATATCGGTGCCAAACTGGCGCAGGTGCTCGGCATCTTCGGCGCTGGCCCCGGCCAGCACGGCACCCAGCTCCAGGGCAAAGCCGAGGAGCACGGCGGTTTTCAGCCGAATCATGTCGAGGTACTGCGGGATAGTGACGGTGGTTTCGGTCTCGAAATTCATGTCCCACTGCTGGCCCTCGCACACCTCGGCGGCGGTCTGGGAGAAGCGGCGCAGCACCGGGGGCAGCAGCAGCAGCGGCACGTTTTCGATGAGCAGCTCATAGGCCCGCACCAGCATCACGTCGCCCGAGAGGATGGCCACGTTGGGATTCCACTTCTCGTGCACCGTGGGCTGACCGCGCCGAATGGGGGCCTGGTCCATGAGGTCGTCGTGGAGCAGCGTGAAGTTGTGAAAGACCTCGGTGGCCAGCGCGGGCTTCACTAGCGGGGCCAGGTCATCGGTAAAGAGCTGGCCGCCGAGCAGCGTGAGCAGGGGCCGCAGGCGCTTCCCCCCGAGGCCCATAATGTAGCGAATAGGGTCGTAGAGGGTAGCGGGCTGCTGGCCGTAGTCAAGCTGTTGAAGGGCCGGGGCGAGGAGGGCGGAGAGGTCGGTTTGCACGGGGCAAAGGTCGGGGTTGGAATAGTCTTTATCTGCTGCCTTAGGATTCTGTCCTTGCGAGCGCAACGAAGTGGAGCGCGGCAATCGCACTAGAACGACCTGTTCGGGGTATCGTTCTGGTGCGATTGCCGCGCTCCACTTCGTTGCGCTCGCAAGGATAAACGCGAGGAAATTACCGACGGCGCTTGCCGCCTTCCTTGCCGCCGCGGCTACTACCGCCGCTGCCTTTGTAGCCACTACCACCCTTGCTATTACCGCCGCCGTTGCGGGCGGGGCGGCCCCCGCGACCGGCTTCGCGCTCGGCGCGCTCGCGCTGCTTCACACCCTCGGGCCGGTCGTCGACCAGCTCCATGTCGATGGTGCGGTCGAGCAGGTTGGCCGAGGTGACAATGACTTGCAGCTCGTCGCCGAACTGGATGATGCGCTTCGAGCCGCGGCCCACAATGCGGTAGTTCTCTTTGTCGAGCTCAAACGTATCGCCCGGAATGTCGGAGATGCGCACCATGCCTTCGCACTTGTTGGCCTCGATTTCGATGTAAATGCCGCGCTCGGTGAGGCCCGATACCACGCCCGTAAACTGCTCGCCGATGTGCGCGCCGATGTACTCAACCTGCTTGTATTTGATGCTGGCGCGCTCGGCATTGGCCGCCAGCTTCTCGCGGGCCGAGGAGTGCTTGCAGGCTTCTTCCACGGGCTCCACGGCGGCGTTCTTGCCCCCGTTGAGGTAGTACTCCAGCAGGCGGTGGGCCATCATGTCGGGGTAGCGACGGATGGGCGAGGTGAAGTGCGAGTAGTGCGCAAACGCCAGGCCGAAGTGCCCCAGCGGCTCGGTGGTGTAAATGGCCTTCGACATGGACCGGATGGCCAGGCCCTGAATCACGTTTTGCTCGGGCTTGCCCACCACTCCTTCGCTCAACTTATTGAGCTCGGTGCTCACCTTTTTGGGGTTGCTCAGGTTGAGGTTGTAGCCAAACTTCTGGGCAAACATGGCGAAGTTTTCGAGGCGGTCGGGGTCGGGCGCGTCGTGGGTGCGGTACACCATGGTGAAGCGCGGCTTGGTCTTTTTGAGGCCAAACACGAATTCGGCCACCCGCTTATTGGCGAGCAGCATGAACTCCTCGATGAGCTTGTGCGCGTCCTTACGTTCCTTCACGTACACGCCCAACGGCTTGCCATCTTCACCCAATTTGAACTTCACCTCCTGGGTTTCGAAGCTGATGGCCCCCTTGCGGAAGCGCTCGGCCGAAAGCAGCTTGGCCAGTCGGTTGAGCAGGTTTACTTCTTCGGCGTATTCGCCCTCGCCAGTTTCGATACGCTCCTGCGCGTCTTCGTAGCTGAAGCGGCGGTCGGAGTGAATGACCGTTTTGCCGAACCAAGTGTCCACCAATTTGCCTTTATCATCGAGCTCAAACACGGCCGAGAAGGTGAGCTTGTCCTCGTTGGGCCGCAGCGAGCAGAGGCCGTTGGAGAGGTTTTCGGGCAGCATCGGAATCACGCGGTCTACTAGGTACACGGAGGTTGCGCGATTCTTGCTCTCGCGCTCCAGCTCGGTGCCGAGGCGTACGTAGTGGGTCACATCGGCGATGTGCACACCTACTTCGTGGTTGCCATTGGGCAGGGTGCGCAGGCTCAGGGCATCGTCAAAGTCCTTAGCGTCGGCCGGGTCGATGGTGAAGGTGAGCACGTCGCGGAAGTCGCGGCGCTTAGCAATCTCCTCCCGGGTTACCTCCGTCGGAATCGCATCGGCCTCCTCCTCTACGCCCGCCGGAAATTCGAAGGGCAGGCCGAACTCAGCCATGATGGCGTTTATCTCGGCCTCGTTCTGGCCGGCCGCGCCGAAGTTGCGGGCGATGGTGCCCACCGGGCTGCGGCCCTGCGAGTCCTGGTCCGGAAACTCGGTGATGCGCACCAGCACTTTGTCGCCGCTACGGGCATCACCCAGCTCGCTGGCGGGTACCATCACGTCGAAGTAAGCCTTGCGGCTGTCGGGCTTCACGAAGCCGATGGAGCCATTGATTTGCAGGCGGCCCACTACTTCAGGGCGCTGACGCTTAAGCACCTCCACCACGTCGCCAGTGAGGCGGCCGTCGCGCATGCCGCGTAGGCGCACCCGCACCAAGTCGCCATCTAAAGCGTAGCGTAGCTGGTCGGTGAAGACACGGATATCGTCACCTTCTCCATCCTCGCGCATCACAAAGGCGAAGCGCGGTGTGGCCAGCGACACTGTGCCGATTACGGTATTCACGTCGCGCTGAGACCGGCGGTCGGGGCCATCGCCCACGTGGTCGAAGCCCGCGGCCCGGCGGCGGTGAATGATAGGGTCTTGGCCGAATTCCTCTTCCAGCACAGGCTCCGCGGCCGCCGCGGGCGCGGTATTTTTAGTCGTTTTCCGGGCTTTAGCAGCGCTGGCGGCCACTTGCAGGTCAGTGGGGTTAGCCAAGCGGTATTCGTCGTTCTGGAGTAGTTCCAAGCGGCCAGCCTGCTTCAATTCCTTGAGGTGGGCGAAGAGCTCTTCGCGCTGGGTTTTAGTAGTAACGCCGAGGCGGCGCGAGAGCTGCCGGTAGGCCAGCACCTTGCCGGGGTTGTCGGCAAACTGACGGTACACAAGGTCTTGGTCGATGCTGGCGGCGGCGGCAGCTACTTTAGAAACGGGGGCTGCCTTGGCGGCGGGAGCTGCCTTCGCGCGAGCGGCGCGGGGGGCGGCGGGGTCTTGGGGGTTTTTCATGAATTGGGTAAGACGGCCGCCGGGCAGCTTGGGGTAAGATTGACGAAGGCGACGCGTGGTAAAGAAATGTAGAATGGAGTGGTACTCCGTTCGCAGTTGGATAAAAGGTAGAACGAGAATGGGAGCTGCTTGTTCGGAACTCACCGCTCAAGGAAGAGGACGCTGCTGGCAACGCAGCGGCCAGACATTTTACTGCGCCACCCGCGCAGCGATGCGGGCCGGGTCGTCGCTGGGAATAGCCGCTAGCAGCTGCTGGGTGTACGGATGCTGCGGGTGGGCATACACTTCAGCGGCCGGGCCATTCTCCACAATTTGCCCCTGGCTCATCACCAGCAGGCGGTCACTCATGAAGCGGGCCACCGACAGGTCGTGGGTGATGAACAGGTAGGTGATACCCAACTCGCGCTTGAGGTCATTGAGTAGGTTGAGCACCTGCGCCTGCACTGATACGTCGAGCGCCGACACCGACTCGTCGCACACAATGAGCTTGGGCCGCAACGCCAACGCCCGCGCAATGCAAATGCGCTGCCGTTGCCCGCCGCTGAACTCGTGCGGGTAGCGCTGCTCCGCATCTTCGCTCAGGCCCACGGTGCGCAGCAACTCGCGCACCCGGGCTTTTTGCGCGGCGCGGTTGCCACCCACCCCGTGCACCCGCAACGGCTCCAGGATGGCCTCGCCCACCGTGAGCATCGGGTTGAGGGCCGCGTAGGGGTCCTGAAACACGAGCTGGAACTCGCGTCGCCGGTGGCGCAATTCGCCGGCCGGCAGGCGCGCCAGGTCAGTGCCTTCAAACAGGATGCGGCCGGCCGTTGGTTCCGTGAGGCGGAGCAGCGCCCGGCCGAGGGTCGTTTTGCCGCAACCCGACTCGCCCACGAGGCCCACCGTTTCGCCGGGGTAGATGACGAAGCTGACCTCATCAACGGCTTTAACATAGCTGGTAGCCCGCGTGAAAAACCCCTTGCGAATGGGGAAATAGACTTGGAGGTTTTCCACCTGGAGCAGAGCAGAATTGACCGTGGAACGTGATTTTTGTTCCACGGGGAACGTTTTGGTGGTATCAGAATTAGTCCGTAACTGCGAAACGGCCGTTTCGATGAGGATGGCTTCTCCCCCACTGGTGCGCGCCGTGAGGTTGCCGGCCGCGTCGGTGTCCATGAAATCGGCCACTACGGGCAGGCGCGTTTTGCCAATCGACAGCCGCGGCCGGCAGGCGAGCAGGCCTTTCGTGTAGGGGTGCTGGGGATTGGTGAAGATGTCGAGTACCGAGCCCTGCTCCACTATCTTGCCCCGATACATGACCAGGATGCGGTCGGCAATCTCGGCCACCACGCCAAGGTCGTGGGTGATGAAGAGCACGGCCGTACCGTACTCACGCTGCAGGTCGCGGATGAGCTGCAATATTTTTGCCTGTACCGTTACGTCGAGCGCCGTGGTAGGCTCGTCGGCAATGAGCAGGGCTGGGCGGCAAGCCATGGCCATAGCAATCATCACCCGTTGCTTTTGGCCGCCGCTGATTTCGTGCGGGTAAGACCTGAAGATTTGCATTGGGCGCGGCAGCTGAGCTTCCGTAAACAATTCTATAGTGCGGGCCTCGGCTTCTTTGGGCGTGAGGGTGGTGTGCAGCCGTAGGGCTTCGACCACCTGGTAGCCGCAGGTCAGCACGGGGTTCAGCGAGGTCATGGGCTCCTGAAAAATCATGCTGATGTCGTTGCCCCGCACTTGTTGCAACTGCGCCTCGGTGAGGGACAGCAAATCAACCGTGTCCAACTTCTCCGACTCGAAGAGCGCCGTGCCGCTTTCGATACGGGCGGCGGGCTTGGCCAGTAGCCCGAGCAGCGCCAGCGAGGTCACCGACTTGCCCGAGCCCGACTCGCCCACAATGGCGAGCACCTCTCCCCTATTCATCTCAAACGACACGCCGGCCACGGCCCGCGTGTGCCCGCGCTGCGAATGAAAATCGACGGTGAGGTTTTGAACTGAGAGTAAGGGCATAGACAACAAACTTACAGCAGGCCAGAAATATAAACGTCTGTCATGCTGAGCTTGCGAAGCACCTTACTGGCCCGAACGACTTGTTCTGGCGCGATAGGATGCTTCGCAGGCTCAGCATGACAGACGTTCTAGTCATTCAGCGCTTAAAGTTAGGTGAGGTCAGCAGCGGGTGGCTCGGGGGTGAGCGCGGCCGTGTTTTGCTCTGTCTGCTTGAAGAAGCGGCCTTGCAGCAGCAGAATCAGGGCCACGCCAACGAAGATGGAGGAGTCGGCGAGGTTGAAAATGGGCCACAGCGACATGTACTTGCCCCCGAGCAGCGGCCACGAAGCCGGCAAGAAGCCCTCGAAGATGTCAACGTATATCATATCAATGACTTGGCCAAAAAACCACGGCGTCGGCGAGCCAAAGGGCGCATTATGGTAGATGACGCCGTAAAAAATCGAGTCAATCACGTTGCCCACGGCCCCACCCAGGATGAGCGCCATGCAGGCAATAAAGCCCGCCGCGGCCCGGTGCCTCCATAAGTGCACCATGTAATAGCTGATGCCCCCGGCCGCCAGAATGCGAAAAGCGGTAAGCACTACTTTACCATAGGGTGGCGGCAGCAGCTCCACGCCAAAGGCCATGCCGGGGTTCAGAATGGAATGCAGCTTGAGCCAGTTGCCAATGAGGGGAATCTCACCCGCCAGCCCCGGCTTCATATACGTGTGCACCAAGTACTTAGAAAGCTGGTCGATGGCGATAATGAATAAGGCCAACAGGAAAAATGGCAGGACGCTACCCCGGCGCGCCGGGTAGCGCGGAGGCATGGAAGAAGAAGCTACGGGTAAGTCAGTCTGCACAGGTGAAACTCTGGTTACTATGTACTGTTTTATACCGAATTAGGAGGTTTCATAACCTTTTAAAGCGGCTTGGGCAAGGCGTTGTGCGCGGGAAAACCCGGCCGCATTTTTAGGCGCAGCCGGGTCGCTCACAATCAGGCAGTTACTACGTCTACTTTGGCGGGCACTGAGAAGTCGTCAAACTCCAGCACCGCGCCGCCGGCTACGTCGGGCACAAAGTCGAGGCGCAGGGCCTGCACTTCCTCGCGGATGTAGTCGCCGAACGAGGCTACGGCGGCTTGCAGCTCGGCGGGCGCGCTAGCAGCCAGGTGCACGCTGATGCGGTCCTGCACTTCGAGGCCCGAGTCTTTGCGCAGGTTTTGGAGGCGGTTGACCAGCTCGCGGGCCAGGCCTTCCTGGCGCAGCTCGTCGGTGAGGGTCACGTCGAGGGCCACGGTGAGCGGGCCGTCGGTAGCCACGAGCCAGCCGGGCAGGTCCTGGGTGCGGATTTCGACTTCGTCGAGGTGGAGGGTGAGGGTTTCGCCCTCCACTTCCACAGCTAACTCGCCCTGCTTTTCCAGCTGGCTGAGTTCATTGGGGCTCAGGGTTTGGATGCGGGCGCCCACGGCCTTCAAACGCGGGCCGTAGACCTGGCCGAGGCGCTTAAAATTGGGCTTCACCGACTTCACCAGCACGCCGCTGGTATCGTCTAGAAACTCGATGTGCTTCACATTGACCTCGGCACAAATAAGGTCTTCTACCAAGCCAACTTGCTTCTTGGTAGAGTCATTGAGCACCGGTACCAGGATGCGCTGCAAGGGCTGGCGCACCTTCAGCACCGACTTCTTACGCAGCGAATGCGTGAGTGAACTGATGCGTTGGGCCAATTCCATACGTTCCTCCAACGCCTTTTCGATGAGCGTAGTATCAGCTTCTGCGAGGTAGGTCAAGTGCACCGATTCGGCGGCGTCCTGGCCTTTGGTTAAGTTGCCATACAGCCAATCGGCAAAAAACGGCGCGATGGGCGCCATGAGCTGCGCCACGGTGCTGAGGCACTCGTGCAGCGTTTCGTAAGCGGCTTGTTTATCGGTCGTTAGCTCACCTTTCCAGAAGCGGCGGCGCGAGAGGCGCACGTACCAGTTGGAGAGCTGGTCGGCCACGAAATCCTGGATGGCGCGGGCGGCTTTCGTGGGGTCGTAGGAGTCGAAATGGCCGCGCACTTCGGCCAGCAGGCTCTGCAGCTTGCTCAAAATCCAGCGGTCGAGCTCGGTGCGCTCGGCCACGGGCACGCTCGGCGCGTTGCCTTGCTGGAAGCCATCCAGGTTCGCGTAGAGCGCAAAGAACGAGTACGTGTTATACAGTGTGCCGAAGAACTTGCGCTGCGCCTCCACGATGCCGGCCGGGTTGAACTTGAGGTTGTCCCAGGGCGAGGAGTTGGCAATCATGTACCAGCGGGTAGCATCGGGGCCGTACTGGGCGATGGTTTCGAACGGGTCCACGGCGTTGCCGAGGCGCTTGCTCATCTTCTCGCCGTTTTTATCGAGTACCAAGCCGTTGGCAATCACGTTTTTGAAGGCCACCGAGTCTTCCAGCATTACGGCCAGCGCGTGCAGGGTGAAGAACCAGCCGCGGGTTTGGTCCACGCCTTCGGCGATGAAATCGGCGGGGAAATTCCTGGCAAATTTCTCCTGATTCTCAAACGGATAGTGCCACTGCGCATATGGCACCGCGCCGCTGTCAAACCACACGTCGATGAGGTCGGGCTCGCGGTACATGGGCTGGCCGCTGGGCGAAACGAGAAAAATATCATCGACATACGGGCGATGCAGGTCGATTTTTTCGCCGTTGGCGTAGGGGTTGTGGGTCATGACTTCGGCCGCTACGGCCTTGTCAATCTCCGTTTTCAACTCGGCAATCGAGCCGATGCAGATTTCCTCGGTGCGGTCCTGGGTGCGCCAGATGGGCAGCGGCGTGCCCCAGTAGCGCGAGCGGCTGAGGTTCCAGTCCACCAGGTTTTCGAGCCAGTTGCCGAAGCGGCCGGTGCCGGTGCTTTCGGGCTTCCAGTTGATAGTTTTGTTGAGCTCGATGAGGCGGTCTTTCACGGCCGTGGTCTTGATAAACCACGAGTCGAGGGGGTAGTAGAGCACTGGCTTGTCGGTGCGCCAGCAGTGCGGGTAGGTGTGCTCGTACTTCTCGGTTTTGAAGGCCGTGCCGTTGGTGCGCATCCGAATGGCGATGCTCTCGTCCAGCGTTTTATAGTCGGCGCCGCTCTGGTCGTGGCCGTCGTAGTTCTTCACCCAGCGGCCGCCAAACTCGCCCATTTGGGCCACGTAGCGGCCCGTGCGGTCTACGATGGGGCCGAGCTTGCCCTGGTCGTCGGCCACCATCAGCGCGGGGATGCCGTTGAGCTGCGCCACCCGGAAGTCATCCGCGCCAAACGTGGGCGAGATGTGCACGATGCCCGTGCCGTCTTCGGTGGTCACGAAGTCGCCCACGATGACGCGGAAGGCGTTTTCTTCACCGTCAAAGTGGGGGAAACCGGCTTCCGTGCCGAACAGGCGTTCGTAGTGAATGCCTACTAAATCAGCACCGGTGAACTCTCTGATGATAAAACCAGGTAGTCCGTTTTTCTTTATAGCCTGTTTGAAACCATCGTAATGTTCATCATTAGTTGAATGGCTTCTTAAAAAAGCATTATAAAGCGTAGGCATTCCATGAAGTGCCGTTCGCGCCACACCGCCAATGAGAGGAGGCTGGATATTCTCAAAAACGCTGTTGTCCCAGTGAGAGAAATACTTGTCAAATAACGCTTTAGCTAAGATTACGTTGACGGGGACATAAGTATAAGGATTGAAGGTCGAAACCAGCACGTATGGAATATTCTTTCCTACCGCTAGGCCCGTATTAGCGGGCAGCGTCCAGGGCGTAGTTGTCCAAGCCAGAATACAGGTTTCATAGGCATCTCCAGCGGGAAACAGCTTCTCCGATACCTCATCGCGCACCACTTTAAACTGCGCCACGATGGTCGTGTCCTTTACGTCCTTGTACGTGCCGGGCTGGTTCAGCTCGTGCGAGCTGAGGCCGGTGCCGGCGGCCGGCGAGTAAGGCTGAATAGTGTAGCCTTTATACAGGAAACCCTTGTCGTAGAGCTTCTTGAGCAGCGCCCAGCAGCTCTCGATGTACTCGGGCTCGAAGGTAATGTAGGGGTCGTCGAGGTCGACCCAGTAGCCCATTTGCTGGGTCAGCTCGTCCCACTGCGCCTTGAAGCGCATCACGGTTTCGCGGCAGCGCTGGTTGTACTCTTCCACGCTGATTTTGTGGCCGATATCCTCCTTCGTGATGCCCAGCTCCTTCTCTACTTGCAGCTCGATGGGCAGGCCGTGGGTGTCCCAGCCGCCCTTGCGGGGCACCTGCTTGCCGAGCTGCGTCTGGTAGCGACAGAAGATGTCCTTCACCGCACGCGCCATCACGTGGTGAATGCCGGGCTGGCCGTTGGCCGAGGGCGGGCCCTCGTAAAACACGAACGTGGGCTGGCCTTCGCGGCTGCTCACGCTCTTCTCAAAAATGCCGTTGGCTTCCCAGTAGGCCCGCACATCGGTGGCGAGCTTGGCGTAGTCGAGCGGCTGCTTGTATTCGGGGTAAGTCATTGTATTAGTAGCTGTTAGCGGATAGCTGCTAGCTGTTAGCTTTTTATTCTGGTGTCGTTCTGGCGCTCACCCCACCCCCTAGCCCCACCTCGCTTAATGCGCGACATCCTTTGGGAGAGGGGGAACTAGTTTTTAGCTATAGTTTCTAAAGGCTAGAACTAGCGCTAGTTCCCCCTCTCCCAAAGGATGTCGCGCATTAAGCGAGGTGGGGCTAGGGGGTGGGGTAAATGTCTGGGAGTATTCTAAGTCGTTTTAACCACCTTTGTCCGCTCCACGCTCAGGCGTTGCAGGTCCAGGTCCAGGTCGTCGTCTTCCTCGTGGTAGTTCTCGTCGTAGTGGTGCACGAGAGCCGCTTTAGGCGTTTTCCAGCTACCGCCGCGCTCGAAAGTTACCAGTAGCGCCGGTAGGAAAACCAGATTCGAGAAGTTGGTAATGAGCAGCGACGCGCCCATGAGCACGCCCAGCGCCTTAGTGCCGCCAAACTCGCTGAAGCCGTAGATGCTGAAGCCGATGAACAGCACGATGCTGGTATAGAACATACTCGACCCGGCTTCGCTCAGCGTGTTGGTAATGGCTTCGCTCACGCTCTTGCCGGTCATGGCCATCTCCTGCCGAAACTTGGCCAGCAGGTGAATCGAGTTATCGCCGTCGATGCCCAAGGCTATCACGTAAATCAGGGCTGTGCTGGGCTTGAGCGCAATGCCGAAGTAGCCCATTACGCCGGCCGTCAGGGTCAGGGTCAAGATATTGGGTACCAAGGCGTAGAAGATGGTGCGTACCGAGTGGAACAGCAGCAGTACCACCACGGCCACCAGCCCGAAGGCCCACATCAAGCTCTCGCCCAGCGTGCCAATCACGTACTCGTTGCCCTTGGTGAAAATCACCGTGGTGCCCGTGCGGCGCACCACCATATCGGTGCCGCCGAAAATGCGCTTGATGGCCGGCTCGATGCGCCTACTCACCAGGGTATCAAGCTTGTGCGAGCCGATATCGGCGATTTTCACGCTGATGCGGGCCCGCTGCTGCGTGCTGTCCATGAATGTTTTGAGCAGCTTATTGGTCGAGTTGGCGCCCTTGCCCTGCGAATTAGCCAAGTAGCTCAGGATGAAGTTCTTATCGTCTTTGTCGGGAAGCTTGTAGAAGTCGGGGTTGCCGTTGTAGAAAGCTTGCTTGGCGGCCTTCAAAAACGTGACCATGCTGATGGGCGTGGACAGCTCCGGCTGGGCTTGCAGAAACTTATCGAACTGGTCGATTTTCTGCAAGTTGGGCAGCTTTAGCAAGCCCTTGGGCTGCTTGGTATCCACTACAAACTCCAGCGGCATCACCCCGCCGAAGCGGGCCTCGAAGAAGCTCAGGTCTTCGTTCACGGAGCTTTGCTTGGGCAGGTCATCCACCATAAACGACACAGCTTCGATGCGCGAAATACCGATGGAGGCGAGCCCCACCAGCACCGCCGCCGTGATGTAGATGGTGCGCCGCCGCCGCAGCACAATGAAGTCGAGGAAGTGAATAATGCCCACCAGCGGCTTCGAGTCTAGGTGCTCCAGCTGCTTGTCGGAGGGGCCGGGCAGGTAGGTGAACACCGCCGGAATCATGATGAAGCTGATGATGAAGGCGATGAAGATATTAATCGTGGCCACCAACCCAAACTGGAACAGAATGGCAATATCGGTGAAGGTGAACACGAAAAAGCCGATGGCCGTGGTCGTGTTATTGACCAGCGTAATAAGGCCGATTTTGCGGATAACCCGCGTCATGGCCAGTATCTGGTTGCCCGATTTGCGGTAGTCGTAGTGGTAGCGCGAGAGCAGGTAGGTGCAGTTGGGCACGCTGATAACCACCAGGATAGAGGGTATCAGACCCGTGAGCAGGTTGATTTTGAACCCCAGCAGCACGATGGTGGCAATGCACCAAATCATCACGATAACCACCACCAGCAGCGGCACCACCACCGCCGACCACGTGCGGAAAAAGATGAAGAGGATAATGGCCATCACCACCACCATGAGCCCGGCGAAGAACTTCATCTCGGCCGATACCTTGCTCGTCATCGTGGAGCGCACGTAGGGCAGGCCCGCGTAGTGCAGCTTGATTTTGGATTCCTTCTCGAACTTCGCGCTGAGGTCCAAGATATTAGCCATCACCTCTTTACGCTTGTCCGAGTTCAGCCACTTGGGGTCGAGCGTCACGGCTAGCAGCGTGGCCCCGGTGCGCGGCGCAATCACCTGGCCCTTGTAAAACTCGATGTTGTTCACCACCCGCATCAGCGAATCGAGCTGCGCCTGGCTGGTGGGCGGCCTCGCAAACACGGGCGTGGTTACGAAGCTATTGTTGACCGTATCCTTCTGAATCTGAATCAGTTTGGGTAGGCCCAGCACGCCCGACACGCCCGGCACCTTCACCAGCTCATTGGCGAGCTGGTCGTAGAGCCGAAACTGCGGCAGCTTGTAGACGGCGCTGTCCTGCATGCCCAGCACCAGGATGTTGCCATCCTCACCAAAGGTTTTTTTGAACTGCTGGAAGTACACCATGTCGGGGTCCTTCGGGCTCACCACCTGGGCAAAGTCGTAGGTCATCTGCACGTCCTTCGCTATCCAGGCCATACCCAGGGTCGAAACGGCAATGAGTATCAGCAAAATTCGGCGGAACTTGATGATAGAGAGGGCGATATGTCCCCACATAGGCTTTAGAGATGAGTAGTAACGTAAATAAAACGGGGCGCTGACCTAGGCCGCTTCCAGAATAAAATCACCCGGGATACCCAAGCGGCTGTGTAGCCGCTTGGCAAAGTCTAAATCGATAAGCCGCTGGCCGTTCAGTACGGCGCGCAAGCTTTCGGGGCTGATTCCGAGAAGCTCGGCTAGCTGCTGCTCATCTAGCTGGCGCGCTAGGCGCTCGCGCTCCAGCCGGGCGATGAGCGAGTTGGGCGGCAGGGGCCGGTGGCCATTATTGTTTTCGTACTCATTCACTACATTGCCCAGCACCGTAATCTCTACCAAGTTAGTAGGCTCGTGGTCAAGCAAATACTCCAGGCGATACAGGGCCTGCTGGTACTCGGCTTCGGTACTGATTTCCATAATAAGGCTAGCTAGATGGTAGTAATATCGGCAATCCGGTCATACTCGGCGTGGTTACCGATGAAACGCACGTACACTTGGCGGGCCGGGAAGAAAATACGAACTACTAGCCGGTAGCGGTTGCGGCGCAGATTGAACACCCAGCGGTCGCCACCAACGTAGTCGGCCGTGCGGTCAAATGCCCGCACGGCCGCACCATTTTCCCATTCGGCGGCTTCCACCGCGTCGAACCAGTCCAGGATATCGGTTGCTACATCGGGATGCAGCAGGCCAAATTCCCGCAAGGCACGCTTCGTCAGTACTTGCATAGTCGAAAGCCGATTACCTCCGCTCAGAGTTCCGGCGAAGCGCCGCCGCGTAGGTTACAGCTTTGCAAACACCGTTTTGAAGCTCACGGCCTCGCCGATATAGGCGCGCAACTCACTGACGGGCATGCGGGTTTGCTCGCGGGTGTCGCGGTGGCGCACCGTCACGGTGTCGTCTTCCAGGGTCTGGCCGTCCACCACAATGCAGAAGGGCGTACCGATGAGGTCCTGGCGCGTGTAGCGCTTGCCGATGGCGTCCTTGTCCTCAATCACCAAGCGGAAATCGAACCGCAAATCATCGAAAATCTGCTGCGCTTTTTCGGGCATCCCGTCCTTGCGCACCAGTGGGAAAATGGCGGCCTTGATGGGTGCTACCGCCGGGTGCAGCTTCAGCAGGGTGCGCTGCTTGGTGGTTTGGGCGTCGCCCTCCCCTTCCGTAATGGTTTCTTCCTGGAAAGCCTCGCAGAGCGTGGCCAGGAACAAGCGGTCGGCGCCCACTGAGGTTTCGACCACGTAGGGCACGTAGTTGCCGTAAGGCTTGCCGGTGGCTTCGTCGATGTCGTTGTCGAAGTACTGCTGCTTCTTGCGGCTCAGGTTTTGGTGCTGGGTCAGGTCGAAGTCGCCGCGCGAGTGAATGCCCTCCATCTCCTTGAAGCCGAAGGGAAACTCGTACTCGATATCCACGGCGGCCTTGGCGTAGTGGGCCAGCTTATCGTGGTCGTGGAAGCGCAGCTTGGCGGCCGGCAGGCCCAGCGCCTCGTGGAAGCGGCGGCGGGCCGCCTTCCAGGTGTCGTACCACTCGCCTTCGGTGCCGGGGCGCACGAAGAATTGCATCTCCATCTGCTCAAACTCCCGCATGCGGAAAATGAACTGCCGGGCCACAATCTCGTTGCGGAACGCCTTGCCAATCTGGGCGATACCGAACGGAATTTTCATCCGCGCCGACTTCTGCACGTTCAGGAAGTTCACGAAAATGCCCTGCGCCGTTTCGGGGCGCAGGTATACGGGCGGCGCGTCCGAGTCTACGGCCGAGCCCTGGGTCGAAAACATGAGGTTGAACTGGCGCACGTCAGTCCACTTGGTCGAGCCGGAGAGTGGGTCGGCGATTTTTTCGTCGAGGATGAGTTGCTTCACGCCGGCCAAGTCGTTGGCCGTGAGCAGGCGGCCCATCTCGGCCGTGAGGGCCGCGCCGCGCGCCGGGTCGCCGGCGTTTTCATACTCGGCGGCTTTTTCTTCGAGCAGCACGTCGGCGCGGTAGCGCTTCTTGCTGTCGAGGTTGTCGATGAGCGGGTCGTTGAAGCCCGCCACGTGACCGCTGGCCTCCCAGGTTTGGGGAGCCATGAAGATGGCCGCGTCGATGCCCACCACGTTGCCGTGCAGCTGGGTCATGGCTTCCCACCACAGGCGCTTCAGGTTATTTTTCAGTTCCACGCCGTTGGGGCCGTAGTCGTACACGGCGGCGAGGCCATCGTAAATCTCGGAGGACTGGAACACGAAACCATATTCCTTGGCGTGGGCGACAATATCCTTTAGCTGAGTATTCTCAGGAGTAGATGCGGGCTTGCTCATAAGTGGCAAAGGTAGATAATACCGTTCGGGCCTCCGCGCGCCAAAACCACACGCCCGACCGGGGTATCAACTATTTTCCGGGATAAAAGCAACCGGACGACCCAGCATTGGCTCATTTCAAAGCCAAGGTTGCCGCACGGGCACCGTGCCGATAACCATCGCCAGCCACCGCGGGGCTCCAAAGGCGATGCGGGTCAGCTAGTACTTTTAGCGCTTATCCTAACTTTTCCACGCCTGTTTTCCATCTTTTTTGCATGAAAAAAACACTTCTATCCACGGCGCTGCTAGCCATGGCGGCCAGCGCAGCCCACGCGCAAAGTCCGTCGTTTGGCATCAAAGCCGGCGTTTCGCTCACCAATGCGGTCGGCAGTGGCTATGACTTCAAGAATAAGATAGGTTTTCACGGTGGGTTTGTGGCTAACCTACCCATCAACGGCGTTTTCTCCATTCAGCCCGAGCTTTTATACTCTATGAAGGGCTACAAATTCAGCGGCCCCGACCCTATCGATGGTACCCCGCTGAGCAGCCAACAGACCCTGCACTACATCGACGTACCCATACTAGCCCGAATCAAAGCCGGTGGGTTATTTTTTGAAGCTGGCCCCCAGATTGGTTACCTGGCAGCGGCCAAGTTCTCGCAGGATGGCAACGCTAACATTCCCGCCAGTTCTTACAGCACCCGCAACGGCTACCGAAAAATGGACTATGGCTACGCCGCGGGCCTAGGCTACCAGCTGCCCCAGGGGCTGGGCATTGGCTTGCGCTACAACGGCAGCTTCCGAAATTTAGCTGAATACTCCAATGGGCAAGGCGCTCGCAACAGTGCCTTCCAACTGTCCCTGTCCTACATGTTGGGCGGCAAGTAAGCTGGCGGGCGGTACCAAAAATCCTGGCTCTTCGTGAGGGCTTGTCCTTACCCAAAACTCAAACGCCCTTCCGGCCATGTGGCTGGAAGGGCGTTTTTGCGCGGTTGCCTAGCTGGTTTGCCACTTTTCAAGCGGGGTCAGCCAGCCAAAAATGGCCTTTGCGTTGCCTCAGCAAATTCGGGAAAAGTTTTGGGTAAGGACAAGCCACCACGGGGCTTTTTTATGCTAGCCCCTTTCCCGTAGCTTCGTACCCCACCATTTCAGTAGCCTAGCCGGCCCATGAAGAACTACCCCAGCAGGTAGTACCGATTCCAGAGGCGTTCCAGGCGCAAATGCTGGCACTCAATACGCTGCTGGCTGCCGTGCGCGGCCAGGACGTGCTGGCGGGCACCGACGTGCGCGATGCGTCCAACCGCTCGAACCGGGACTGGCCCTTGTGGGAAGTCGAGTTCAGCCATACCTATGCCCACGGGGTGGAATCCTGCCGCATCGCCGCTACCATTGCCCAGGCCTGCTCCGTGCAGGAGGAAATAGGCGCATTAACGGGTAGCTGGCGGGCCGAAGTCTGGATAGACGTTGCCCCCAACCGCCTCGACCTGCGGGGCTCGCAATTGCTGGCGGATGGCGACTTAGCTACCCCCACTGCGTTCCTAGCGGTAGTGGTCACCCTGCTCGACTATGCCCGCATGGCGCTGGCACAGGCAGCCCAGCAGTAGCCAAGAAACCTCATGGCTTCGTTTCCGGCTGTGCTTTTTCCTGCCTCAAGACTCCCGTAGACCCGCGAGTAGGAGAGTAGCCCCGCTCACCCTGAGGATTTCTATACCTTCGCTCGCATGAAAGCCCACCTCCTGCTTGCCCTAGTGCTCCTGCCTTCACTGGCGCACGCCGATGCGCTCAGTGCGTATGGGGCAGGCTTAGCCTTTTTCGCGCTGCTTATGTTAGGGGTGACGCTACTAGTCGTCATCGGCTTCCTTTTCGTGATATATAACTGGCCGCGGTGGTCAGGAGTGCCCTATGTATTGGGTGTTCCCCTGCTGGTACTGACCTGGGTGCGCTTGCAAGCCGACTATCCTGGGCAAGTGCTCAACTCACTGTGGCTGCTAGTCCTGCTGCTCAACGGCCTAGTGTGGGTCCAAGCATTCCGGCCTCGGCCGATACGACTATTGGGGACGCTGGCTATCCTAACCGGGAGTATAGGTATAGTAAGTACGCTTTTCGACTTTCCCGTCTTGCCGCCCTACCACCATTCTGAGTACGCCGCCGAGCCGGCTCCCCCGCCCGAGCGCCCCGTAATGCCCGCCGTAAGCGATAAGGTGTACACCTACGTGGAGGACATGCCCAAAATAGCAGATATTAAGTCCCTTATCGAGCAGCGGCTGGTGCTGCCTCCCAAGACGCAGCGCGGGCACGTATTCGTGCAATTCGTGGTCACAAAGGCAGGCGTGGTGCGCCACCCGCAGATTGTGAAGGGGTTGCGGTCCGGTGTAGATTCGGCCGTCGTGGCGGCTGTGCGCCACCTGCCGGCTTTGGCACCCAGCACGCAGTATGGGCAGCCGGTGAATGTATCCTTTACCATATCTGTCGATGTGGGGAAGGAATAGTCGCACTAGCCCATCCGAAATCAAAAAGCCCCGTCGATTACTCGCTTGTCCTTACCCAAAACTTTTCCCGAATTTGCTGAGGCAACGCAAAGGCTATTTTTGGCTGGCTGACCCCGCTTGAAAAGTGGCAAACCAGCTAGGCAACCGCGCAAAAACGCCCTTCCAGCCACATGGCCGGAAGGGCGTTTGAGTTTTGGGTAAGGACAAGCTCTTCGTGAGGGCCGGGCTTTTTTACGCTCTTCTTTTGGCTTTCCAGAAGATGGGAAAACGACTATTTTGCGGCTACGAGCAACCAACTGAATACACAGTTACTCACCAAACGCTCACCGGGCGGGCGGCGGCCTTGTATCTTGTGTAGAAATAGCCTATTCCTTCTCTTTTCCTTTTCCGCTATGAAGCAGCTTTACCGCTGCCTGCTGCCCGGCTGCCTGCTGGGCGCGGGTGTGGCGCGGGCGCAAGCCCCTACTCTTACCCCTACTCCGCCGCCGGCGCGCGTCACCATCAGCGGGTACGTGCGCGACCAGGCTACGGGCGAAAACCTCATTGGGGTGGCCGTGGTACAGGCCGGCACGGGCCAGGGCACGGCCACCAATACCTACGGCTTCTACTCGCTCACGCTGCCCACGGCGGGGCTCGACTCGGTGCGGCTGGTGGCCAATTACGTGGGCTATGAGCGGCAGCGCTGGGCCGTGCCGGCCACTGGCAGCGCCAGGCACGACTTCCGGCTGCCCGCCGCTACCAACGAGCTGGCTGGCGTGGAAGTAGTGGGCGACCGCCAGGCCGCCGCCGACGACCACGGCCCGCGCAGCACCCGCATGGGCACCATCAACGTGCCCATCGCCCAAATCAAGAGCCTGCCCAAGTTCATGGGCGAAACCGACGTGCTGAAGGTGCTGCAACTGCTGCCCGGCGTGCAAAGCGGCGGCGAGGGCACCAGCGGCCTCTACGTGCGCGGCGGCTCGCCCGACCAAAACCTGATTCTGCTCGATGGCACGCCGGTGTACAACGCGGCGCACCTGTTCGGCTTCTTCTCGGTGTTCAATGCCGATGCGCTGAACAACGTGGAACTCATCAAGGGGGGCTTTCCGGCGCGGTACGGGGGACGGCTGTCGTCGGTGCTCGATATTTCGATGAAGGAGGGCAACGCCCAGCAGCTGCACGGCGAGGGCGCCATCAGCCTGGTGGCCTCGCGCCTCACGCTGGAGGGACCGATTAAGAAAGACGTGGCCTCGTTCATCATCTCGGCGCGGCGCACCTATATCGATGTGGTGGCCCGGCCGTTCATTCAGGCGCAGCTCAAGCGAGAGCAGCAGGCTGGCTCGGTAGGCTACTACTTCTACGACCTCAATGCCAAGCTCAACTGGAAGGTGAGCCCGCACGACCGCCTCTACCTGAGCGCCTACCGGGGCTACGATAATTTTTACGCCAACCTGCACGATGCCGACGAAGCCTCCACTGATTTCCGGCGCTCGGATAGCCAACTGGGCTGGGGCAACCTCACCAGCGCGCTGCGCTGGAACCATGTAGTGAACGACCGGCTGTTTGCCAACACGCACCTCACCTACAGCCAGTACCAGTTCGATATTGGCGAGGGCAATGAGCGGCGCTACCTCAGCCAGGGCCAGCCCACCACCAGCACCAGCGCCCTCAGCTATCTATCTAGCATCAAGGACTTTACATTTAAAACGGATTTCGACTATTTGCCCTCGCCCGACCACTACCTGCGGTTTGGGGGGCAGCTGATTCGGCACGCGTTTCGGCCGGGTGCGGTGGTGCAGCACGGTAACACCGACAACCTGGCCAGCGCCTCGGCGTCGGGCAGCCGCACGGCGGGCACCGAAAGCGCTGTATATGTGGAGGATGACTACCGCCTCAGCGCGCGCCTGAAAGTAAATGCCGGCCTGCGCCTGAGCAGCTTCTACGTCGAGAATAAGCTTTACCCCTCCCTGGAGCCCCGGCTGGCCGCCCGCTACATGCTCACCGATGAGTGGGCCCTGAAGGGCTCCTACGCCCGCACCACGCAGTACGTGCACCTGCTCACCAACAGCGGCATTGGGCTGCCCACCGACTTGTGGGTGCCGGCCACGGCTGCGGTGCGGCCGCAGGTGGCGCACCAGTTTAGCCTGGGGGCGGCCCGCACGCTGCGCCACGGGGGCGAGGAGTTTGAGTTCAGCTTCGAAACGTATTACAAGCCCATGCAAAACCTGGTGGAATACCGCGAGGGCGCCAGCTTTTTGAATACTACCGACGGCGACTGGCAAAGCAAAATCACGAGCGGCCGGGGCTGGGCCTACGGCGGCGAGCTGTTTTTGCAAAAGAAAACCGGCCGCACCACCGGTTGGCTGGGCTACACCCTGGCCTGGAGCAACCGCCAGTTTTCGGAGCTGAACCAGGGCCGGGTTTTCCCCTATAAGTATGACCGGCGGCACGATATTTCGCTGGTGGTTATTCACCATTTCAGCCCGAGTGTCACGCTGTCGGGCACCTGGGTGTATGGCACTGGCAACGCCACCACGCTGGCCTCGGGGCGCTACCAGCTGGGAACGGGGCAGATTTTTGACGATTACGGCGACCGCAACTCGTTTCGGATGGCGGCCTACCACCGCTTCGACCTCGACCTGAGCAAGACCAAGAAAAAGCGCTGGGGCGAAGTAGTCAACAGCCTGTCTATCTACAATGTGTACAGCCGCCAGAACCCGTACTACCTGTACTTCGATGCGGCTTACGTGGACTCTCAGGGGGTGGTGCAGAAACCGGCCACTTACAGGCAGGTGTCGCTGTTTCCCATCATTCCGTCGGTCAGCAAGGCGTTCAAGTTTTAGGTTGCTGCCCCCTTCTCTTTTGCTTCAGCTCACTCTATGAAATCAGCTTTTCTTCTGCTCGCCCTGGCGGCTTTGGCCAGCTGCGAAAGCGTCGTGACCGTGACGCCGCCGGCGCACACGCCGCGCCTGTCGCTTAGCTACACGCTCAGCAACCAGCCGCCCACTGCCGGCTACCAGCAATATTTCAGCGAGCGCGGGGCCTTTGCCAGCACCAGCCAGGCCATTCTGGCTAATAAAAACCTGGAGGGCCGCGCCGATGCCACCATCGAGCTGCGCGATGCCAGCGGGCAGGTAGTGGAAGAGTTTCGGCCCGATACCAGCCGCTACGCCCGCCTGCCCACCGATTACCGCTACGGCAGTTACATCCCGGTGCGGGGCTACGTGGGCGTACCGGGCCAAGCCTACTTGCTGCGGGCCAGTGCGCCCGGCGTCGAGGCCACAGAGGCCTCGATGACCCTGCCGCTACTACCAGTTGTGGAGGCGGTTAGCTACGTGCCGCAGCCCCCGCCCACTACTAGCAACTTCCTCGCTACCCCTTACTACGGCCAGTTATCGTTCGCGATTGCCGACCCGGCGGCCACTACCGATTACTACGTGGCCTACGCCACGGCCCTCGACGCGGCCGGCCGGCCCTGGGGCTTTGCTGGTGAGGACGAAGGCCCGCGCACTACCAGCGGCCCCACCGTCAATCTCAACCGCTTCGCGCTTTCCTCACCCAGCAACACCACCGCCATTATGCCCGTGAGCGACGCCGGCCGCCAGGGCCAGCGCCTGCTGTATAGCGGCCCCATCTGGCTATACTACGGCGGCGGCTATGCCTCCAACCAGCCCGCCCCGCCCCCGCCGACCTACCTAGAACTCACGGTGAGCAGCATCCCGGCCAGCACCTACAACTTCTACCAGTCGGTGCAGCGCTACCGCGAGGCCAATGACAACCCCTTTGCCGAGCCCGCGCCGCTGCGCTCCAACGTGCAGGGCGGCTACGGCCTGTTTGGGGGAGCCACCGATGTAGTGCTGCGCATTAAGCTGTAAAAAGAAGCCAGCTTGGCGCAGCCAAGCGTATCTGCGTAATCCGTTAAATCCGTTTGAATCTGCGGTCAATCAGGGGGTCACGATTCGGTAACATTCCGTTTGCACAATAGCAGGTTAATTTTGTGGGCCGGCTACCCACTCCGGTTTCTTTTATATGTTCGGACTTGAACCCCATGTGTTGCTGCTGCTAGCAGTTTGTTTGCTAGCAGCTTGCGCGTTTGAATTTGTCAACGGCTTCCACGACACGGCCAACGCCGTGGCCACCGTTATCTATACCAATACGTTGCGGCCCTGGGTGGCCGTAGTGTGGTCGGCGTTCTGGAACTTCATCGGCGTGTTTGCCGGCGGCATTGGCGTGGCCATGGGTATTGTGTACCTGCTGCCCGTCGAAAGTTTGGTGGACCAGAACGTATACCACGGCATTGCCATGGTGGGCGCGCTCATTGTGGCGGCCATTATCTGGAACGTGGGCACCTGGTACTACGGCATTCCGTCGTCGTCGTCGCACGCGCTCATCGGCTCCATTCTGGGGGTCGGCATCGCGTTTTCGCTGCTGCCCGGCGGCAAGGGCGCGGCCGTAAACTGGAGCAAGGCCGGCGAAAGCGGGATGTCCTTGCTGCTGAGCCCGGTACTCGGCTTCACGTTTACCATTCTGATGATGTTCTTGCTCAAGCGGTTTTTCCCGAGCAAGGCGCTGTTTAAGGAGCCTCACAAGCGCAAGCCGCCGCCCCTGTTCATCCGCCTCACCCTCATTGTAACCTGCACGCTGGTAAGCTTCTTCCACGGCTCCAACGACGGGCAAAAAGGCGTGGGCCTTATCATGCTGATTCTCATTGGGATAGTGCCCGTGCACTTTGCCATCGACAGTTCCAAGAACCCCCTCGACCTGCGCGACTCGCTCACCCGGGTAGAGTACGTTATCAACCGCCTCAACCCAGCTGACCTAAGCGCCCCCGACCAGCAACTGCTGGCTGAAGTGCGCGCCCAGGCAGCCGACCTCGACCGCGTATTTGCGGGCAAAACCAAGGTGGCGGAGCTGCCAACCAATGCCCGCTTCGAGATTCGGCGCGACATCCTGCTGCTCGCCAACCGCGGCAAAAAGCTGCTCGGCTCTGAGCGCGTGAGCCTCAGCACCGCCGACCGCACCAACTACGAGGCGGCCGTGGCTCAGATGAAAACCTTCACCGACTACGCCCCTTGGCAAGTGCTGCTGATGGTATCGCTGTCGCTGGCCTGCGGCACCATGATTGGCTGGCAACGCATCGTAAAAACCATTGGCGAGCGCATCGGCAAAGAGCACCTCACTTACGCCCAGGGCGCCAGCTCGGAGCTGGTGGCCGCCATTATGATTGGCGTCAATACCCAGTTTGGCCTGCCGGTTTCGACCACGCACGTGCTCACCTCGTCCATTGCGGGCAGCATGGTGGCCAGCCGCGGCGTCAAAAACGTGAACCCCGAAATGGTGCGCAGCATCGCCTTGGCCTGGATACTTACGCTGCCCGTTACCATGGTGCTGTCGGGCGCGCTGTTCCTGTTGTTCCGCTCGTTTACGGGGTAGTGAAATATAGCGCGGACTTTGAGAGTCCGCGCGTAGAACGACCCACGCGCGAACTCTCAAAGTTCGCGCTACCAACAAAAAAGCCAACCTGGTTAGGGTTGGCTTTTTTTGCTAGGCAGGTTGGCTAAGTCAACTAGTGGTAACCTGGGAATAATCCCAGCTTCACTGAGTTATCCACTTATCAACACTAAAAAAGGGCCTTTTTGTGGATAACTTTTCAGTCAGTGGGTCCCTTACAGGATAATGCCAGGAACTTTCGAGTTTTCCACCAGAAATAAGTCTACTTGGGCCACTGCACCTCCAGGTCATCATTAATGAAGACGCCGAAGTTGACAAATTGCAACATCCCTTCCTCGAAGTACATGTCAATCATCGACTTTTCGTAGGACAAGCGCACCTCGCCGCCTTCCATCGTTTCGACTTCGGGGGCGGCCTGGCCGTGGCGCTTCATGAGGTCTTTTATCCGGTCGAGCGGCTGACCGTGGATAACCTCACCAAAGAGGCGCAAGTTGGGGTTGTCGGTTTCAATGCAACTCAGGCGGAAGTCGTCCTCCCGGTCGAAATACAGCGAGAGCAGGTGGTCTTCCTCGTAGTAGTTCCAGGCCTGGTGCTCGAACTCGTCCTCGTCTTCAGACTCGTCGATTTCCTCGGGCTCACCCACCAGGGTGCGCACCTCGTCCATGGTGGTGCCAAAGCGCAGCGGGCCCATGCCGGTGCCCAGAATGATTTCGTTTTCCTCGATGCTGCTGGGAGTGGTCGTCGGGGTGCTCATGGGAAAGGGGTTTTGTAGTTAGGGCAAAGGTAGAATGTGCAGCGTGTAGGGTAAGCTTCAGCTTGCCGGGCATCCGCACCGGCGGGGCACTTGCGCGGGTGCCCGGCAAGCTAAAGCTTACCCTACATTTCACTTGCCATACTGCGCCTCGAAGGCGGCTTTTTGGCGTTGGTAGTCGGGCAGGGCCACGGCGGCGTCCCACTTGGTTTTGAAAATGGCGGCGGCTTCTACTTTATCCACATCGGGATGTGGATTACGGGGCAATTCGGCGCGGCCGTGGGCACCGCTCTGGCCTTTTTTGTCGGCGGGCACGGGGCCGGCGTATTTCTTGCCGCCCGCGTGGTTGGCGTAGCGCCGGGCGCGGGTGTAGCCCATCTGCAAAAACTTGCGGGCCATGTCGGCCCCCACAAAGTCCTCGGCCTTCAGATAAGCTTCCAGCAGGCTCCAGATGGCCGCCGACGACTCCTGGGCTGCCGCCGCATCCTTGAAGCGCCAGTGGGGCAGGATTTCGCCCTTGTAGGGCTGCACCAACAGCACGCCCTGCTCGCCCCGGCCCACGCGGTACAGCTCGGGGTGCGCCCGAAAATCAACGGTGTCAAAGTCCAGGGTGTAGTCGAAAGGCATGGCGGCAGTTTTCTTTTTGGGCGCAGTGGTTTTCCACAGCCGGTTTCTCAGCGGCCGCTTTTTCAACGGCCGCCTCTGGGCCAGGGTTGGCCAGGGCAAGAGCAAACGCGAGTTTTCCACGAACCGAAGTTTTCCACAGGTTAATAAGATGAATTAATTTCTTTTTAAAAAAAGCTCTTCTTATTCTCATCCATCAGGGCAGTGGATAAGTTGATAACTTTCAATAGTTATCCACAGCGTGGATAACAAGTGGGTAACTACGGGCTTATCCACCACCTATCCACAGGCAATGTGCATATCATTCGGGTCATTCTGAATAACTTAACCTAGTTATCCACTATTCACATTAGTTATCCACTATTCACAATCCACAGGGGGCAGGGTGTGTGGATAGTGTTCGTGGACGGTGGAAGTTATCCACCGTTATCCACAGCGCTGATTAGCTGCTAGCCGGGTCGGACTACCAAAAAAACTTGTCCCCATTTTATCCACAGGTTGCCCACACCTTTCCCCAGGGTTATCCACACAAACCCGCTCCTCTCCCGTTGCCGGTGGATAACTCGGTGGATAACTAGTGGAAAAACGCCAAAAGCCGCGCCCAGTAACTGGAAACGCGGCTTAGTTATCCACTTTTTATGAAAGGCACCGGCTCAAAACCAGAATTTGGTGTGTCTTATGCACAATCGCCCACCAAACCGGGCAAGTAGCTGAAAAACGCCCAACCGCCCCCGTGGGCTACCAGCGGGCGGCCGGCGGTAAGGGGCAACCCGGCGGCGGCCCACCCGCCGGCAGCGTAGCGCGGGCGGCTAGAAGCTGAGCTTGTTGCTCAACTCGAAGCCGGAGCGCACCTGGATTACCTCGGGGTAGAGGTAAATGGGCTCGGCGGGCAGCACGAGGTCGGGGTCGCCGCTGCGCCAGCGGCCATCGCCATCCTGGTCGATGAGCACGCGCAAGCGGTATTTGCCGGGAGCCAGGTAGGCGAAGCGGTAGGTGCCGCGCGGCGAACGCACTTGCGCCACCACTTGCAACTGCTCGTTGAGGAGCTGCAAGTCGAAGGTCTTGACCTGCGTCTGGATAGTGCCGGTAATGAGGCCGCTGGGGTCCTGGTCGACCACGGCTAGGCGCAGGGGCCGGCGCAAACCCAGCGACTGCCCCGTAACGGCCAGAATAGCCATAGTATCGAGGCGAATTTCCACAGTTTTGAGTGCTTTCGTATCCAGGGTCACCAGCAGCTCGGTGCGGCTGGCACTCAGCACGGCCTCGGTGGGCACTTTCAGGGCGTGGGTTTTGAGCGAGTCCTCGGTGAGGGTGCCGGGGCTACGGCCGGCCACCAGCTCCACGGGCACCGGAAACACGAATTTTACCTGGCCCTGGCGGTACACGGTGCGCGGGTTGCCAGCCACCAGGGTGCCCGCCACAAGGGTCTTTTTGCCCGCCGCCGTGGGCACCGGGAAGCGCAGGTTGAGGGTGTCGCGGCGCTCGTTGCCCGTGCTGTCGGTGGCCGTGAGCAGGTAGCGGCCATCGCTCAGCACTGGGGTTTTGTAGATGAGCAGCGAGCGGCCAACGTCGGCCGGCTCGGTGGCATTTTGGATGGCGGCTGGCGTAGCGCCGGCCGCCGGGGTCAAGGCTGCCAGCGTGGCCGTGCGCAGGCCTTCGTTGAAGGTTACGCGCGCCGAAGTGGCCGTAGTTTCGAGGCCGGTGCGGCGCGGGGGCAGGCGGTCGGGCCGCACCAGGTGCAGCACGCGCGGCCCGGTGGTGTCGGTAACTGCGAGTGGTTTAGGCAGATACGCGATTTTTTCGCCGTCGTCGAAGCGGTTGTTGTTGTTCTTATCAGTCCAAGCGTAGAGCTTGTAGGCCGCCACGCGCACAAAGTTGATTTGAAACGCGCCCTTGTCGTCGGTGCGGGTGAGGTAGTAGGGCTGGCCCCGGCGCACGGTTACCGTGTCGGTGGTGCGGTAGAGGCCCACCACCACGTCTTTGGCGGGGCGGGTGGTGAGCAGGTCCACCACCGAGCCACTCACCCGGCCCGAGTCGAGGGTGGCCCCGGTGCTGAAGCTCAGGGCCTGGTACTTGGCCGGCAGGCTCTCGGTCACGTCCACAATGGCGTTGCGAAAATTGAACGAGTAGGTGGTGTTGGCCTCCAGCGGCTTCTTAAAGAGCAGGGTGACGAAGTCGCGGTCGGGCCGCACCGAGTACGAGTTATCGGGGGCCAGCTGCGGGGTAATGAGCAGGTTCTTAGGCAAATCCTTGACCTGAATGGGCTCCGAAAACGTGAGGCGGATAAACTGCTGCTTCACGTTGCGGGCGGCGCTGTCGGGCGAGGTAGCCACGAGGCGCGGCGCGGCTTTGTCGCGCGGGCCACCCTGCGGCGAGCTGATGGCCGCGCAGCTGCCCAGCGCTAGCAAAGCCAACAGCGCCAGTCCCGAGCCAACCCATTCCGGGCTAGCAGTCAACTTATTACTCACTAAAAAACGGAAAGGAGCGCGAAAACCCATCAGAAATACCAGCGGCGGAAAAACGTGTGCAAAAGTACCTCGCCGGCTACGGCCGGGGCTAGCGGCCCGCGGCCGCCCGCTCGGCTACGTACACCAGGCTCGAATATTGCCCGCCGTGCTGCGCCGCGTACTGGTTGGATTTGTAGCCCGCCCGCAACACCGCCAGCGGCCCACCGGCCCGCTCGGCCGCCCGGTTGCGCTCGCTCAGCATACTCACGTAGTAGGCATCGAGCCGCAGTGGCAGGGTTTGCGTAATGCGCAGGCCGTGAGCCGCTAACAGCTGGCGCATGGTGGCCGGCACGAAGTGGTAGAGGTGGCGCGGCACATCGTACGCGGCCCAATCCTGGCGGTAGTGCTGGGCGTCGAGGCTATCAGCGTTGGGCACTGCAATCAGCAGCTTGCCACCCGGCTTGAGCGCCGCAAGTAGCTGACTGAGTGTATCATTAAGCGTATGCACGTGCTCCAGCACGTGCCACAGCGTAATCACATCGAAGCTGGCGGCGGGCAGCGTGGCCAGGGCCGTGGCCTCCAGAATGGGCTGGCCCACGCGGGTGGCCGCGTCGTGGCGGGCGCGGTCGTTGGGCTCCAAGCCCGTTACTTGCCAACCGGCGCGCTTGGCCCCGGCTAGGAAGTGGCCCGTACCGCAGCCGTAGTCGAGCAAATTGCCCGTGCGGCCCGCATTAATCCGGGTAATGAGCGCCACCTTGCGCCGCACCGTGAAGTAGCGCGCCGCCTTGTACACCCGGTTTACCAGGCCCTGCGCCGCTGAGTTATGCGACACATAAGTATCTGACTCATAATACTTTCCAATAACCGCCGCCGTGGGCCGGGGATTGGTAAATTGGAACCCGCAGGCCGCACACTGCTGAATGGTAAACGTTTCCTGGCTCACCGACCGGTCTTGCACGCGCAGCTTGTCGCGCAAGTCGGTACTGCCGCACACCGGGCAGACGGGTAATAATTCGGTCACTTTGTTGAAAAAAGAAAAATCAAAGTAGACCGTCATGCTGAGCTTGCCGAAGCATCTCTGCCACGAGGGTAATCCTAATAATTAGAGAATACTCTCGTGGTAGAGATGCTTCGGCAAGCTCAGCATGACGGTCTTTTTCAGGGCGTTATCATTCAGCGATTCAGATACACCATCAGCACCGACACATCGGCCGGGCTTACGCCGCTGATACGGCTGGCCTGGCCCAGCGTTTCGGGCTGAATTTTGAGGAGCTTTTCGCGGGCCTCGTGGCTGAGGGCCGGCATGGCCCCGTAGTTCAGGCGGCCCTGAATGTGGAAGTCTTCCAGCTCGCGCATGCGCTGGGCCTGCTGCTGCTCCTTCTGCAAGTAGGTTTCGTACTTGGTCTGGATAATAGCCTGTTCCTGAGCCTCTTCGCTGAAGGCGGCCAGCTTCTCAGCCAGCTCGGGCAGGTAGGCCGTAAGGTGCGGCAGCTCGATATTGGGCCGGCGCAACAGGTTGAGGGCCCGCGTTTTCTCGTGGATTTCGGCCGAGCCCTGCGCCGCCAAAAAGCCGTTGATGGCCGCGGGCTCGATGCCAAAATTGGCGAGCACGGCCAGCACGGCGGCCGTGTCGGCCTCCTTTTGCTGCACGCGGGCCAGGCGCTCGTCGCTGGCCAGGCCCAGGGCGTGGCCCAGCGGCGTAAGGCGCAGGTCGGCGTTGTCCTGGCGCAGTAAAATGCGGTGCTCGGCGCGGCTCGTAAACATGCGGTACGGCTCGTCGGTGCCCTTGTTGATGAGGTCGTCGATGAGCACGCCGATGTAGGCCTCGTCGCGCCGCAGCGTGAAGGCCGGCTTGTCGTGGGCGCGCTGGTGGGCGTTGATGCCGGCCATCAGGCCCTGGCAGGCAGCCTCCTCGTAGCCGGTGGTGCCGTTAATTTGGCCCGCCAGCCACAGGTTGCGCACCGGCTTGGTTTCGAGCGTATTCGTAAGCTGCGTGGGCGGGAAAAAGTCGTACTCAATGGCGTAGCCGGGCCGGAACATCTTGGCCTTTTCAAAGCCCGCGATTTCGCGCAGGGCGCGGTACTGAATGTCCTCGGGCAGCGAGCTGCTGAAGCCGTTCACGTAGCATTCCACGGTGCTCCAACCCTCGGGCTCCACAAAAATCTGGTGGCGGTCCTTGTCGGCGAAGCGGTTGATTTTGTCTTCCACGCTGGGGCAGTAGCGCGGCCCCAGGCCCTTGATGCGCCCCTGAAACATGGGCGATTTCTCAAAACCCTCCTTCAAAATCTCGTGCACCCGCTCGTTGGTGTACGTGATGTAGCAGGGCCGCTGCTCGGTGAGCCGGGGCGTGTCGAGGTACGAGAAGCGGCTGGGATTTTCGTCGCCGGCCTGCACCTCCATTTTGGAGTAGTCGAGCGAGCGGCCATCCACGCGGGGCGGGGTGCCGGTTTTCATGCGCCCGGCTTCCAGGCCCAGCTCCACGAGCTGCTCGGTGAGGCCGCGGCTGTTTTTTTCGCCGGCCCGGCCGCCCCCAAAGTTCTTTTCGCCAATGTGAATGAGGCCGTTGAGGAACGTGCCGTTGGTGAGCACCACCGTTTTGCTGCGGAACTCGATGCCCAGCGCCGTGCGCACGCCCACGCACGTGCCGTCCTCTACGAGCAAGCCGGTAACGGCTTCCTGCCAAAAATCGACGTTCGGAATCTGCTCCAGGGTCAGGCGCCAGGCCTCGGCAAAGCGCATGCGGTCGCTTTGGGCGCGCGGGCTCCACATAGCGGGGCCTTTGGAGCGATTCAGCATCCGAAACTGAATCATGGTGCGGTCGGTGATGATGCCGCTCTGGCCGCCCAGGGCATCTATCTCGCGCACTATCTGGCCTTTAGCCACGCCGCCCATGGCGGGGTTGCACGACATCTGGGCGATGGTGTTCAGGTTCATCGTGGCCAGCAGCACTTTCGAGCCGAGGTTGGCGGCGGCAGCGGCGGCTTCGCAGCCCGCGTGGCCCGCGCCCACCACAATGAGGTCGTAATCTTCTTGCTGGAACATAAGCGCAAGGTTTCGCAAGGGTAAAAGAGGTTTCGCAAAGGTACGTCTGCCGGTAAGGGCGGCTCACGACCCCAAGTTGGTGACAACGCGCCCGGCCGTAACTTAATTCTCACCGCTTCCCGAACTACCCCGCGAAACCTCTTTTAACCTGGCGAAACCTTGCGCGAAAACGGAGTGGGCCAGGGCTACTCAGCCTCGTCGGCCAGGTCCTGGGCCTGCCGCTCGCTGTGCAGGAAGGCGGCCTGCCGGTTCACGTCCTCCCAGTTGAAAGGGCGCCAGCGGTGGGTGCGTGAGTTGAATACCTCGGTGGCCGTGGGGCAGGCCCACAGCTTGTAGTCGAACTTGGGGTAGCCGTGCACCAGGTAGCCGGGGTAGTAGTAGGCCAGCCCGTGGCGGCGGGCGTGCTCTAACTTAAGCAGCATTAGGTACTTGCCCAGGCTATGCTTGTGGTAGCTGGGGTCGTAGAAATTGACGATGCCCGCGATGCTGTCCGTACCGTTGTCGAACACGCCGGCCGCAATGAGCTGGGTGCCGTCGCGCACCTCAATGACGTGGGTGTCGAAAACGTTGTGAGTGCCGCCATCCAGCAGCAAGTCGGCCAGCGAGGGGTTACCATCGAAGTCAACCGACTGATAATAAGTATTATACAGGTTGTTCAATTCCGGCGAAAGCCGAAATGGCCGGGTAACTACTTCAAACCGCTCGTTGAGCCGAAATAGGCGGCGCTGCTTGGGGCCGTAGGCGACCTGGGCCACGGCCAGGCGCAGCCAGTGCGTGGTGTAGAGGCCGGTTTCGAGGGGCAAAAACTCGCAGGTGAACAGGTTTTGCCCCATGCGGTAGTAGCCCTGACCGAGGTAGTAATCCAGAAAATCGCCGGGCAGGCGGGATAGCGCGACACTCATGCCAGCAAAACGTGCCCCGCCCTAAAAGGTGCGCAGCGAGAGGCAGTAGTCTTCTTTGCGGCGCATGGCCGTCTGGCTCAGCAGGTCCTTGTCGTGGTAGCCCAACAGGTGCAGCACGCCGTGAATCATGACGCGGTGCAGTTCGTCGCGGAAGCTGATATTCAGGTCTTTAGCATTGTCAGCCACGCGCTCTACGCTGATGAATATGTCGCCTTCGAGCACTTCGGCATCGTCGGCGTTATCAAACGTGATGATGTCGGTGAGCGTGTCGTGGTTGAGGTACTCCACGTTGAGCTTGTGTAGGTACTCATCCGAGCAAAAGATGAACGTGAGCTGCGCAATGCGGTACTCGTGCACCACGGCAATGCGCTCAATCCAGGCCACAAGGTCTTCGGCGTCGTGCAGGCCGAATTCGGGCACGTCTTCGACTACAAACTCAATACCGGGGGCTTCGAAGTAGCGGACGCCGGCGGCGGCTGGTACGCTCATGCGGCGGCTTGCTCGGGGGTGGCGGCGGGGTGCAGGGCAAACGTCAACTCCAGGCGGCGGCCGTCTTTGCTGAACTCCACCTCATCGGCCAGGTGGCGAATGAGGAAGATGCCGCGCCCACCCGGGTTTTCGAGGTTTTCGGGGGCCGTGGGGTCGTCGAGGTTGTTGAAATCAAATCCGGTACCCTCGTCCTCAATCTCAAACTTCAGCTGGTTTTCGTTGACGTAGAGCGAGAGGTACACGTTTTTGTCCTTGTCGAACTTGTTGCCGTGGCGAATGGCGTTGTTCACGGCCTCCGTCACCGCCACCATAATATTGCCGTAGATGTCGTCCTCAATCTGGAACGTGTCTTTGGAGTTATCAATGAAGCTCTCCACGACGCGGATATTTTCCACGAGCGATGGAATCTGAATTTTAACCTGCTTCATACTGGGGGTAGCGAAGGAATAGAGAGGGCGGCGCGGCTAACGGACGGCAAAAGTAGAAAATGTCGGGCAAAAAAACAGACTGGGCCGTAGCATCGTGGTTTTCGGCCACTTGGCCCGGCTTTGCCTGAATTATATTAGTAGCAAACCGCCTCTACGTACGCTGGTTGATGAGGTTACGGTTCAGCTAGCGATTTTTTTGGAAATACTCACTCACTTTCTGCTGATAGTAAGGAGTTAGCGTGGGTTGCTGTCGGCGCAATATTTCTGTTTGTTGGTCGGGAGCGGCCGTTTTATACTTCTCGAAGGCCGGTGGAAAGACGGGCGGATGATTCTGCGCTGACTGCGCCTCGCGCTTGGTGTCCTGGTCGCGCTCGCGGGCCGATTTTTCGGCTTCGAGCAGGCGCGTCAGTATCTGACGCTGGCGCTGAATGGTTTCTTCGGTGAGGCGCTTGTTGACGAGGTCCGTCTCGGTTTGCTCCATCATCTTCTTCATTTCGGCGGCATTGCCACCGCCGCCCTTGCCGTCTTTTTCCTGGCCCGGCTTGCCCCCGTTTTTACCCCCGTCTTTGCCATCCTTGCCTTCTTTGCCGCCGGGCTTGCCGCCGCCGGGCATGTTGCCCAGTTGCTGCATGGCCTGGCGCAGCATCTGCTGCTGGCCGGCCAGCTTGGCCAGCTCCTGCGAGAGGGCGCGGCCGGTTTTGCCGCTTTGCTGGAGCTGCTGAATCTGCTCGTTGAGCTGCTGCTGCATCTTGCCCAGGCCGCCCGCGCCGGGCGAGCCGCCCTTGCCTTTTTTCTTGCCCTTGCCGCTGCCGGGCTTGGCGGGGCCTTTGCCCTGCATCTGCTGCATATCCTGCTGCATCTGCTTGAGGGCGTCGGAGAGCATGAGGGCCAGGTTGTTGACGCTCGTCATGGCCTGCTGCTGGGTGGTGGTGGCGCGGGCCACGTCGCGCTGCTTGATGTGGGTGAGGCTTTCGTCCATGCGGCCGTTCATCTCGCCCACTTCACGGGTCACGAAGCTCTGAATCCGGGTTTCGCGCTTGGCCAGGGCGTAGAGCGAGTCCTGGATAATCTGGGCGTCGTCGCGCAGCTTGCGCTGGGTTTGGCCCAGCTGCACAAAGCGCGGGTCGGTCTGGTCCACGGCCCGGAAGTCCTTCATCAGCTTTTCCTGGTCAAAGCTGAGCGTCACCAGGTTATCGAGAATGTCGCGCAGGTCGTCGATGTTCTGCTGCTTTTTCTGCTGCTCGTCATCGCTGGCCTCCTCGCGCATTTTCTTGGCCATTTTGGCCATACGCTCGGCAGCGGCTTTCTGGCTTTGGCTGGCCTTCTGGTTCTGGTTTTTGCTGAGCTGCTGCTCGCCTTCCTGCATCTCCTGGTCGGCCTGCTGCTGGTCGGCCTTTTGCTCGTCCAGCTCATTCTGGTCGCCCATCTCCTTGTCCTGCTGCTTGAGGTCTTTAAGGTCCTCCTTCAGCTGGTTGAGCTCTTCGCGCCGCTGGGCCTGCTCCTGCTGAAGCTTTTGGTTTTCAGCTTTTTGCTGCTCAGCACTCTGCTTATTATCGGGGTTGTTCTTGTCGTTTTCGGCGGTTTTTTCGGCTAGCTTCTGCTCGTCTTTGGCGAGTTGGTCGAGGCGGTCGGCAGTTTTCTCGGCCTTTTGTTCAAACTGCATCTGCTTGAACATTTCGAGGGCGCGGTCCAGCTCCTTTTGCAGCGTATTTTCTTTGTTTTCAAGCTGTTGCAGCAGCTTCTGCATTTCGGCGTCGGGCTTCTTCTGCTCGTCGAGCAGCTTTTGCAGCTTCTCGTATAGCTTCTTGGTTTCGGGGTCGAGCAGGTCGCTCATCAGCTTTTTCAGCTCCTCCGCTTTTTGGGCCAGCTCCTCGCTTTTGGGGTCGAGCTGGTTTTGCTGCTTTTGCAGCTGGTCGAACTGCTTCTGCATCTGCGACACCTGCTGGTCCATCTGCTGCTTCTGCTCCAGCATGTCCTGGAGCTGCTTGCGGTCCTGAAAGCTTAGGTCGCGCTTGGTTTTGAGCTTGTCCTGGCTTTGGGCCAGCTCACGCTCCAGCTGCTTGCTCTGCTTGGCCGCCGAGCTGAGCTGGCTGGCCACCGCATTAGCCGCCGAGGCCAGCTGCTTATCCTGCTCGCGCCGGCTAGGCAGCCGGAACTCCAGGGGCCGAGAGCGCGTGCTCTTCGGCCCGTGAATACCATCATTATCAACGGCTTCCACAAAGTATTCGAGGCGGTCGCCGGGGCGCAGGGTTAGCGGGGCCAGGTTCCAGGTGTAGGCGTAGGTGCCGCCCGCGCCGCCGGGCAGGCTTAGCGCTCGGCTGGTAAAGCCGCCGCCCGCATTGGGGCCTGTGCCGGCCCGGTGCAGGCGGTAGTGCAGGCGCAGCGCCGTAAGGCCATAATCATCAGTAGATGAGCCGCCTAGCGCCAGAAATCGCAGCGAGGTAGTATCCGAAAACGCTTCCACCGTGAGGCTGGGCGGCGCGTCGGGCACCACCGTGAGCTGGTAGCTAATGGGGTTGGCGTTGGCGCTGGCCGCGTTGCGCAGCTGCACTAAGTAGGGCTGCGAGCGCAGCGCCCGTCGCTCGGCCACGAAAGTCTCGCCGTTGCGGGTGGCCTGCACCAGTTCGGCGGGGTTGTCGAAGCGCAGGGCCAGGGCCTCGGTGGCGGCGGTGCTGAACTCCCAGCGCAGCTGGCTGCCCTCGGGCACGGTGAGGTTGCCGCCGTTGCGCAGGGTTTCAGTGCCGCGGCCGGTATAGCTGGGGTAGGTCACGCGCACCGTAAAGTCGCGCAGGTCAGGCCGTTCCACTACCGTGAGCTGGTACTCGTCCGACACGAAGCCCGCGCCGCTGAGCTGAAACGTTACGTCCTGCGCGGGCTGCTCGAAGGTGTAGCGAAACTCGCCGGGGTGGCCGGGCACTGGCGTCAGGGGGCGCTCGGGGCCGTCGGGGGTAAGCAGGCTGAGGGTGGCGGGCAGGGCTTTGCCGGTTACGGCGGCGTTTAAGGTAAAGCTTTCACCTTTAAATACTTGTAGCTGCTTGTTCTTAATGACAAAGCTAAACGGCGCGGGCCGCGAGTAGCGGCGCTGGTAGTGCCAGATGCGGCTGGTGGGCTGCGTGATGAAGCTCGGGAAAAACGCCAGCGCCAGCAGCAGCACCGCCAGCGGCGGCAGTACGTACTTCCATAGCGGCCGGCTTTGCTGCTGAATGTCAATGCCTTGGGCAAACGACACGCCTTGCAGCTGGGCGGCGCGCTGCTCCAGGCTGGCCAGCAGCAGCTCGTTGCCGCGGGCCTGGCCTTGCAGCTGGAGGGCGTTGAGCAGGCGGTCCTGCACCTGCGGAAACAGCTCGCCCACCTGGCGGGCGGCCTGCTCGTCGCTCAGCAGGCGGCGCAGGTTGGCCAGCGCCGTCAGGGGCTGCCACAGCCAGCGCCCCACCGCGTACACGGCCAGCGCCAGAAAGCCAAACAGCAGCCCCGCCCGCACCACTGGGGGCAGGTAGAGGAAGTATTCGAGGGTGTTGAAAACCACGAACAAGCTCAGCAGCAGGGCCGCCGCTACCAGGCCGCCGCGCACCAGCAAGCTGAGGTAAAACTTGCGCTTGTAGGCTTCCAGCTCGGCTCGCACTTGAGCCAGGGCCGGAAAATCAGTTGAAGAAACCCCGGCTGCCGCAGCCGGCCGGTCCGCTACCATCGTCATAGGCTAAAGGGGGCGGGCGTGTGGCGGCCCGCGCCGCAACAAGTTACACCCACTCGGCCAACGCCGCCGGGGGGGCGGGTAGTTCGGCCGCGCCGCTGGCGGGCGCTAGTTGGGGCCGTAGGTGGGCGGGGCCGCGGGCGGGCCAGGCGGTCGCAGCTTGCGCAGGCGCTTGTCGAAGGCGCGGGTGGAGTGCCGGTGCTGGCCCGCCTTGGTAGTGATAACCACTACGCCCAGCCGGGCCTCGTCGGGGCCCAGCTGGCGGGCGGCATCAGCCTTCAATATGCTGACGGTGGCAATATCATTAGGGTTAAGGTCGGCCAGCTTTGTTGAGTCGCGGCGCTGGCCATCTACGTAAATCACCGCCAGCGGACCTTTGTGCCGCCGCTCATCTATCGTAAAGTGCATGCCGCCCGCGGATAAGGCGGGTGCTGGCTGACCGCGCAGGCCCCGCACGGTATCCGCCGCCTGGGCGCGGGCGGCGGCTGGCAGCAACGCCCCCGCTACCGCCAGGGCGACCAGTTGACTCAAAAAGTATTTCATTAATACAAATTATTGATTGATAATAAGTTGTATAAAAATCGCTTTTAGCTTAACGCCACCGTGTAGGCCTGGTCAGCCGCTCACTCCTCGTTCAGCCACTTCATGGCCGTCCCTTCTTCGCCAAAAAAACCGACGATGAACGGCCGGCCTTGGTAGGCCGCCAGCGGCTGAAAATCGGGGCCGGCCTCAATAAGGCCGCGCAGGGTAGGGCCTACCAGGTAGGCCACCCGCAGCGGCCCGGCCAGCTGCTCGGCCATGTCGGGGAAAAATTCGGTGAGCAGCCACTGCGTGGTGTGGGGGTCGTTGAGGTTGCGGCGGCGAATGTCTTGCAGCCAGCGCCGGGCTCCGTGGCGCAGCGCGGCGTCGGCCAGGCGCTCATACTGGGCGGGCAGCTCGGTGGGGGCGGGCTGGTAGCCCCAGCGGCCCACCAAAATGGCCAAATCGGGGCGATAAGTGAGTTGTAGCAGCTCGGGAGCCGGGTCAGTCGTCATGCAGAAAGCAGAAAAGGCGAACCGCTAATGTAGCAGGGCCTTTCCCAAGTGGCGAGCAGCCCAGGTTACTTATTTCTGAAGACTTTTTGAAGTTTAATGCGCCAGGGTCAGGCGCTCGCGCACCTGCTGGTAGCGCTTTTCGCCGTTGCTGAGGGTGGGTGGGTGGCCAGGCCGGTGAGGGGCCAGTTAAGCCCAACCAGTAGTCAGCCCGAAACAGGAAACGGGCGGGCAAAGGCCGCGTACTGCCTTCACCCGCCCGCCTAACCGCTAGCTTACTTCGCTACGGGCTGGCCTTGCTCATCAAACAGCAACTGCTGCCGTTGCCCACCATCCGTAAAGACGGCTTGGTAGCGCCCAGGCTTGCTCCCATCTATCAAAACGCTTTCCAGCTTGGCGTTGGGATACGTTTTGGTGACGTAGGCCGTGGTGGCAGCCAAGCCGGCCTGCTGCGCCGCCGTAGCCGCCTGCACGGGAAACTGCTCGTTAAAAGCCAGCACGGCCGGCGCATTGGCGTTGGCTTTGGTCGTAATCAACACCGCGCCCTCGGCCGAAGCCTGCCCCAGCCCCAGGGCCTGCAAGCGCTTCGCATCCTTCACAACACTTACGGAGGCAATATGGTCGGGGCTAATCTTGCTGAGCGCATCAGAGGTAGTGACCTCACCGTCAACGTAATAAGTGGCCTTGCTGAGAGATTGCTTTTGTGCCGACACCGGCGTAGGAGCTACCTGCGCGTGGGCCGCTGAGTAGCACAGCGCCAGTGCCAGCACGAGCGGCGCGGCTAGTAGGTAGCGCCCCAGTTGGCGCGTAGTCGAAGCGGGTTGGTTGAGCATGGTAATGCGGTTTTTGAGGGTGAGAAAGGAGAAGTGAAATGCCAGGGCGGGCGCGGGCACGCCGCCCGGCTGCTGCCGCAGCAGGCTGTATTGGTAGGCGCGGCGGTCGAGGCCGGTTTGCAGGGCCGCGTGGTCAGCCAGGTATTCGAGGTTGTCGAGCACGGCGCGGCGCAGCAGCCAGGCCGCGGGGTTCATCCAGGCCAGGGCGGTGGCCAGCTGGGTTAGCAGCACATCGAGGGTATGGAGCTGGCGCACATGGGCTTGCTCGTGGCGCAGGGCCGGGGCCAGGCCGGCCGCATCGGCCAGCGTGGCCGTACTTAGGTAAATGGTGCGGCCAAACGAAAACGGCCCGCCCGCGCCCGCCAGCACCCATACCCCCTGGCCCAGTACCACGGCCGGCCGCGCGCGGGCCCGCACCAGCACCAGGCTCACCAGCTGGCCCACCAGGCGCAGCAGTAGTAAGCCCGTGCCCAAGGCATAAATACTTAGCACAAGTAACTTGTAATCAATACTATGTATTTGTGCAGCGCTTGCCACCGGGCCCGCAGTAGTAACCAGCCCAGCCGCTGGCAGCAGCGCCGCCGGAGCCGGCAGCCACCCGGGCACTGGCAGCGCCGGGTACCCGGCCGCAAACAGCAGCGCCAGCAGCAGGTAGGCGCGGTTCAGCTGGAAAAACGTGAGCCGGCGCAGCAGCCCGTAGTAGGCGGCCGCAAACAGCAGCAGCACCGCATTGGCCCGCAGCAGGTAGTCAAAAAGGGCCGCCATCGCTACTCGGGCTTTTGCTGTTCGATGAGCCGGATAATCTCCTGCAAGTCGGCGGCGCTCACCTTTTCCTCCTTGGCAAAAAAGGAAACCAACTCCTTATAAGAGTCGCGGAAGTGCTCGCGCACCAGCGCCCCCAGCGAGCGGCGCTGGTAGTCCTCGGCGCTCACCAGGGCCGCGTAGCGAAAGGAATTGCCCAGCTTTTCGGCGCGGCAATACTGCTTGCGCTCCAGGTTGCGCAGCGTGGAAGCCAGCGTGGTGTAGGGCGGCCGCGGCGCGGGCAGCGCCTCCAGCGCCTCTTTCACAAAGGCCGGGCCGGTGTGCCAGAGTGCGCGCAGGGCGTCTTCTTCGGGTTGGGTGAGGCGTTCCATTTTACTTATTACGAATTTTTCGTAATACTACGAATAATTCGTAATAAGTAACGCAATTCATCCCAACTTTTTTGTTGATGCATTAAAAAAGGGGCTCCTCCTCACTGGAAAAGCCCCTTTTCATCTCAAAATAAATCGGAGTTATCAGCGCTAACCTGGTGGCTACCGGCCTGACTGCGCTGGCTGGTGGCCCGCTGGCTGGTGCGCTTGTAGCCATTGAATAGCATCGCCTTCGCTACCAAAAAAATCGAGCGCGTAAGGGCCGTCATTGTAGGCCTCGGGCGGCGCGTAGTCGGGCGCCTCCACTATTTGGGCGTGCATGGCGGGGCTGAACAGGTAGGCCACGAACAGGCGCTGGCCCAGCCATCGGGCCACGCCGGGGTAGTAATCTTCCAGCAGCCAGCGCTTGGTTTCCTGGTCGGGCGAGGCCCGGCGGCGCAGGTCTTGCAGCCAAAACCGGCAGCCCGTGGCCAGGGCCAGGTCGGCGAGCTGCTGGTAGCAGGGCCGCAGCGCCGCGGGCTGCTCGGGCTGGTAGCGCCAGCGACCCAGCAAAATATCGAGGTCGGGGCGCGGCGTGAGTTCTAGCAGGGGCGGGTGGAGCGGCTGGTCGGGCATGCGGCGGGCGAAGTCAGACGGTACACCTTCCCTAACGAAAATCAGTGCCCGGCGGGTGCCCCGGCCGCCGGCCGCGGCGCGGCATCGGCAGGCAGCCGGCGCAGTGGGCCGGCCGCCACCAGCAAGGCCAGCAGCGTGAGCCCCGCCCCCACCAAAAAGGGCATCCCCGGAAAGTAAAGCGGGGCCTGGGGCCGCGTGAAGTAGGCAAACAAACTCGTCATCACCAGCGGCCCCACCACGCCCGTGGCGCTGATAAGCGAGGTGAGCGCGCCTTGCAGCTCGCCCTGCTCATCGGCCGGCACCTGGCCCGAAATGCTGCCCTGCAAAGCTGGCCCCGCCAGTCCGCCCAGGCAGTACACGCCCGTGAAGGCAAACATCATCCAGCCCCGCGAGGCAAACGCATACAGCACAAAGCCAAGGATATAGCACACCAGACCCACCGCCACGGCCTTAGCCGCGCCCAGCCTGGGGATGGCCACCCGCACCAGCCCGCCCTGCACAATGAGTGCGCCCAGCCCCACCGCGCCCAGCGAGTAGCCGATGAGCGTCTCGTTCCAGTTGAACTTGAGGATGGAGTAGAACGTCCAGACCGACTGCGTGGCCGAGCCCGCCAGGTAGAGCAGCACCAGGGCCACCACTAACCCAATGATTTTGGGGTACTTACCCAGCCGCACCAGCGAAGCTACGGCGTTGGCCCGCGCCCACTCGAAGGGCCGCCGCCGCTCCACGGGCAGCGACTCGGGCACCAGAAAGAAGCCGTAGAGGAAGTTGCATAAGCTCAGCACCGCCGCCACCACAAACGGTACCCGCGGCCCAAAGTGCGCAAACAAGCCCCCCAGCACCGGCCCGATAATGAAGCCCAGCCCAAACGCCGCGCCCACCAGCCCAAAGTTCTGGGCCCGCTTTTCGGGCGTGCTCACGTCGGCAATGTAGGCGGTGGCCGTAGTGAAGCTGGCTCCCGTAATGCCCGCAATCACGCGCCCCACAAACAGCCAGGCGATGGTGGGTGCCAGGGCCAGAAAAATGTAGTCGCACCCCAGCCCCAGCAGCGAAGCCAGCAGCACCGGCCGCCGCCCAAAGCGGTCGGATAGCCCCCCAATGACCGGGGCAAACGCAAACTGCGCCGCCGCGTAGGCAAACGACAGCCACCCGGCGTACTGCGAAGCCCGGCTCACGCCCTCGCCCGTGAGCTGCTCGATGAGCGTGGGCAGCACCGGGATAATGACCCCCAGCCCGATAACGTCGATGAGAATGGTGACGAAGATGAAGGCGAGCGCGGCGGGGCGTTTGGGCGACATAAAGCAAAAGGCAATTAAACAGCAAAGCTGGCGATAAAACCCTGTCGGGCCGGGAGTATGCTCTGGTGTTCACCTGGTGTTACGTTATTTTTAAGCCTGAAAATCAGGCCACAAGCCTCCGCGCCCCACCTTTTACCAATCTACTACTTGCAATTTCAGGATTTTTCAGTACTTTTGTATTACCAAACAGTGCGGGGTGGAGCAGTTGGTAGCTCGTTGGGCTCATAACCCAAAGGTCACTGGTTCGAGTCCAGTCCCCGCTACCAGTGAAAAAGAGGTTGTACCTAGCGTATGGCCTCTTTTTCTGTTTTACTAGGTCAGTCTGTGACAGATTTGGGGACACTGCTTCCCCTGCTGCAAATGGTGGCCCCGGTGCCAGGGGTGCCCCTCACCTACAAGCCCGCCGCACTGGTGAAGCCTTCCAAGGAAGCAAGAGATGGAAGATGGATGATAGTATGGTGGCAGTATTCCACCGAGGAAGGGAAGGTAGTGAGAAGGAGGCAGGGGTTTGACCTGAACTCCATCACTGACCGGAAGAGCCGGGAGAAGCGGGGAAGTGACTGGTGTACGGCCATTAACAGCCTACTCAAGCAGGGCTACACCTATTCCTCCCAGCCAGTAGCTTCCCTACCCGATGCTAGGCCCGTTCCTACCACTGTGGAAGAGGTATGGGCTGCCTTCCTCCTGACCAAGCAAACCCTGAGCAAAGGCGGGAAGTCCAACTACAAGGGAATAGGAGATATACTACTGCCCTGGTGTGGAAAGCAGGGGGTAGGGAAGCTTACCGACCTTACCCCGGCCGTTGGGAAGAGCTTCCTTGACCACTTGCGCCGTAGCCATATTTCTTCCCTCACTGGTAAGCTTCTCTCGGCCAAGTCCACTAATAACTATGGCTTCTGCCTAAAGACCTTCCAGGGGTGGGCATTGGAGCAGGGCTATTTCAAGCTGGGAGCCCTACCCTTTGCTTCCATGAAGAAGGCTAAGACCGGGAAGAGTGAACACCATAAGCCCTATACCCAGGCCCAGCTAACCACCATTCTGGAAGTGGCCCAGGCCGACGCACAATTTCACCTCTACCTACACTTCCTTTACTACACTTTTGCCCGGCCCAGGAGGGAAGTGAGATTATTGCGGGTGAGGGACTTGCGGGAAACTACTCTGTGGATTACCCAAGACCATGATAAAAACCGGGTAGGAAGGTTCTGCGATATTCCCCCGCACCTTAATTCCCTGATTGAGGAAGCCGGGTTGAGGAGCTTCCCACCTGACCACTACCTATTCACCCGGCAAGGGCAGCCCGGCCCTACCCCTGTGGGCTTCAATTACTTCTACCGGAAGCTGGTGCCCATCCTGCTACAGTTGGGCCTCAGTGACCAACACTATACACTTTATGGGTTTAAGCACAGTGGCAACATCCAGCTATGGCTAGCCACTAAAGACCTGCGGGCCATCCAGAAGCAAAACGGCCATACCACAATGGCAATGAGTGAGACTTATTTACGCGGGTTGGGCCTGCTACAGAATGACCAAGCCCTAGCTCACTTCCCCAAGATGGGTGGGTAGTTGGGAAGAAGGCAAACCCTATGTTAGAACTTTAGCTTTGAGCAGTGTTCACTATGTATGGAAAATGACAGTCACCCTCTTTGAGTTTACAGGCATTAATTCTCCTAGCACTATATCTGTCATTCCACTTGGGGAAACCCTGTGGTTTAACCCTGAGCCCTTTTTCTGGAAGCTGAACGTATACGAGCGAGGGGAAGACCTAGGAAGGTCAAAATTTCTAGCAAGCCTAGAAGACTACCAGAAAAGGCAGTTTACTTGGGAGGTAGAACAGCTTGGAGCAACCAGAGCTTATATTACCACAGTAATTAGTGAAAGTGGGCTATATGCGCTTCTGTATGAATTACCTTACCATGAGGAAAGGAGAGCCTTAATGCGCAGATTTGTAGACCAGGTAATTCTTCCATACATGAGGTTTGGAAGGAAGATAGGTGGGGTATCTATTAAAACAGAAGAGAAGGGATACAGCTTAGTTATTTGACCCCACAATTACCTTAGCTGCTGGCATCTGGTGGAAGTAGAAAAAGAAGGGATTTGGGAAGGCTATACCATGAGGGAACACTAAACCAGAAATGGCTTGCCTACCCACTGAAATACCCGTAGCCCCAGGCCCCACAGCTACCCTAGTTTCTGGCCTCTGTGGAAGTGAGGAAGAGAGAGTAGTTTAGGGCCATGAAAGTCTTACTCTTACTCCTCCTTCCCTTTCTGGGATGGGGGCAATCTAGGTATGTGAAAATTACTTCTACTCACGCTAGAATAGGTGCTAAAGCTCAAACAGGAATAGTACTTACTAGGGTACTGCCAATAAGTGTATTTATTTATAATAATGGTATAGTTCTTATGTCCGATAAAGGAGTTAGTACCTACCCTATAGCGAAAGTAAAAATTAAAGGGGTGCTTACAAACTATATTCTGGAAGGAGGTGGAACAGCTCAATTAAAGGATAATCAGACTTTTACTCTTGCTATTCCTCAAAAAGCGATATTGATTAAATTGGAAGATTGTACAGTGACATATGATTGATAGGTGAGGAATAAATTATTGAACTGATGAGATGGGTGAAGGTATTTGGTGATTCATAAAACCACCGCAACTCAAGGCCCAGCAGTTGCCACAGTTTCACCTCTTTTCCTGGCCACTGTGGAAGTGGAATGGTGATTGAGGAAATGAGCCTGCCTGCTACCCTCTGAGGCTCTTAAAACCCCACTATGGGAGTTGTGGAAGGTTACCACTCTTATTTATTTAATAGCTTTGTTGGCAAATTTTCTGGTAGTCCAAATAGTCACTACCTTACTAGCGGCCCCCCTATACTCTACTTGACCGTTGGGTACTACGCCCAACTTACACACTATTAACTTAGTACAGGAAATAGGAGTCACGTGAAGTAGCGAGGAATTATGCCCATGCGGTAAGATTTTCTTGGAATAATGATACTTTCTGCGTATCTTTGTATCACTCTTCCGAGTAGCTAGGTACCACTAGTTGATGATTTAGCCTGAGCCATCTCAGGACTACGCCCCTGGACACGTCATGGTACTGACTGTTTGGGGGCTTTTTGTTTCCTCTTGCTAGTACCCTCTACTCCTTACATCTCCATTCCGAAAGGTCTGGCTACTCACCTAGTCAAGAATGACAAGGAGTTGAAGGCCATTTCTTTCTGGTATGGGTTAAAGTCTCTCCGGGTAGGGGGTTACATCAAGGATTTTTCCAAGCAGGCCAAGGACATTGCCCACTATCTGGGTTGCAGTGAAAGAACACTGTGGACTTATGTAGGAATCTTGAAAGAGATGGGCTACTTGGAAAGACCCAATAAGCAGGATATTTCTTTGAAGGCTTCCCGACTATTAGCTGAACAATATGGAGTGTCTACCAAGAAGTATTACCAAGTTCCCCTTAGTGAAATTCCTACCCTCAAATATTACATCACCACTCTAGCCTATCAGGAGAACATTAACCGGCAGGAATACGCCCAAAAGAAGAAGTTAGAAAATCAGTACTTGTCTACCAGAGGCATCCATTACTCATCCCTCCAACCTGCTGCCCGCCACCGTTATTTACGGGGTTTTTCAGTGGAAAAGGAGTTGGCTCAGGCCACCAAGCATTTTGAGAAACAGGTATCTGACTACACTTCTTCCAGGGCTATTCCTGCCTTTAATCCTCATGCTACCCTCTCCCGGCTAGGGATGGCTAAGGCCAGAGGGAAGAAAGACAAGTCCTCAGGGAAGTATATGGTGGAGATACTTAAGGAACTAGGGTACATTGAGGAACAGGAGTGCCAGCTTGACCTAGGCCCCATTACTCCCCAAGAAATGGGCCTTATAAGGGAGTTGGGAGCAGATTATACCTTCCGCTGTTACAAGGGAAGACTGGTGAAGAGTCTCTCTAACCTGATTACCACTACTCTCCCTAAGGTGTAGGGATGAGTAATGATAGGGGTAGGATTTGCAAAAGGGTTGTTAGCTGATGGAGGTATTCCTACTAGGGGCCACTCACAAGAAGATTGGAGTAAGGTCAACAGTCTTACCTTAGCAGTCCACTTTTAGACCTTCCCTTTCATGCAACTGGTTATTTTTGAGTATGAGGACAACCTGGAAAGAGAAGACCTTACCACTATTGACATTGACGGGGAGGTATGGTTTATTGCCCTGGAAGTCTGTAAGGTGTTGGATATACAGAATGTCAGTGATGCAGTCAGTAGGTTAGATGAGGATGAGAAGCAGGTTACTATGCTTCCTCGGTCAGGTCAGCTAAGGGCTACTAATATTATCAGTGAGAGTGGTCTTTACAACCTGATTCTTCGCAGTAATAAACCAGGAGCTAAAGCATTCAGGAGGTGGTTAACTAAAGTTGTACTTCCCGCTATTAGGAAGAGGGGAGGGTATGGGACTACCAAAACCCCTACCCACAACTTTGTCCTACGGTATAATGCTAACTGGAATAGGACTTCCCCAGGGTACTTCTCTGTTATCAGTGAGCTGTTTGTAAGGCTCTATGGGAAGTTTGAGATGGTGGGATATGAGATTCCTACCAAAGCACTAACCGGGAAAGAAATTAGGCCAGATGTAAGTGTAGGAAAGCTCTTCTCTACCTACCTAACTAAGTTCCATGAGGAAGAGGCTGCTAACTACACTAAGTACCCACACCTGTTTCCAGATGGGTCCGAGTATCTCTGCCGACAGTATCCCAACTCTCTACTTCCAACTTTCATTGACTATGTGGAGAATGAGTGGATACCTAAATGTGCGGCCAACTATCTAAAGGATAAGGACCCTAAAGCATTAGAGTACCTACCCTTGCTATTGGGTCCCAAAGGTTGACCTCTGTTCTACCGATAGTAGAGGTATCTAACCCTACCCTCGGCTTTAAGGATATCAGGTTATTTAACACCTACACTAGCTACCCTCGGTTATATCGAGGTCAGGTGCGCTACTAGCTACCCTAGCTATAACCGAGGGTAGTTTCTCAACTTCTTGATTAACAAGAGCCATAATTTGCGCACCCCTTCACTTGAAAGCTCTACTACTCTTCCTCTTACTTCCCTTCTTTGGTTGGGGGCAGTCCTCTGAAATCCTTACAGTAGCTAGCAATAAGGTTAGGCGGGGAACCATGAAACAATGGGGAAGAATTCAATTGCTTCCTAACCCATTGGGAATAAGAGAAATGCGGGATGAGAAAGGTGCTTATATTGAGTATTATCAGGACAGGTACTACGTGGTGGAAGTAAAGCGGGAAGTAAACAAACTGGTTCTTCTGCTGGAAGGTGAAGGAGTGGCCGTATTAGGAAAGGTACCTAATAAGTTTACTCTCACCCTTCCACAGAAGAACCTGAGTTTAGTGTTTGAGGATTGCACTTATATAAAAGCTGAGGATTAGGTGCCATTCCTGTGTTTTATTCTATTCCCAGTAGTTATTACAGGCCGGGGTAACCCTCTAGGAAGTGAGTAAGGACAGGGTAATAAAATGTACGGCTTGTGTCAGAATCTGTGTCACCACTTCCCCATCTTCCCCCTACATTTGCCCACATACAGCCTTCCAGTAGTAGCTAGAACCGGTTTCCAGGGGCTCATAACCCAAAGGTCACTGGTTCGAGTCCAGTCCCCGCTACCGAAAAAAGGCCGTTCTCTACCGAGAGCGGCCTTTTCTTTTGCCCATTGTACACAGTACTCCAGTTGGTACGGAGCCTGTGCCGGCCGCCGGGTGCATCGCGGCTTACCGAATATAACCAACCAAAAAGGCCGCTCTCGGTAGAGAATGGCCTTTTTTAGTTTGTATAGCGCAGTCCAATGGCAGCGCCGGCAAGCTACATTTTGGCTTTCATCTTGGTTTTGCCGTCGGCTTTCATCGCCTTGGCTTGCTGACGCTTCATGCGCCGCTCGTCGGCGGTGGCGCTGGTGGGGGCGCCTTTGGTGAATACCTCGCCGGCGCTTACTGCTCCGTTGGGAGTTGCTTGCTCGGGAGCGGTACCGCTGGGCACGGCGCTGGGGCTAGCCGTGGTGGTGCCGGGTGCGCCGGGCGTGGTGCCGGGCGTAGTAGTGGTAGGAGTGGTTTGGGCAGCAGCCGTACCGAAGGTGAACAGGCTGGCGGCGAAGAGCAAATGCGAGAATTTCATAGGAAAAGGAAAAAGTGATTAGCTGCGGATTTTACTCCTAAAACCGTAATAAGGTTATCGTTGGAGCTAATTTGTTGGTTAACAATAAATTAGGTAATGGGCTGCAGCAGGCGGCTCCAGCGCACCTTGTGCCAGAAGTCGGCGTAGGGGTCCAAGGACAGCCAAACGAACACGGCTTTGCCCACGAGGTGGTCTTCGGGCACGAAGCCCCAAAAGCGCGAGTCTTCCGAGTTGTGGCGGTTGTCGCCCATCATAAAGTAATAGTCCTGCTTGAGGGTGTAGCGGGTGAGCGGCCGGCCGTTTTGCTGCATCATGCCACCCTTCCAGCTAATGCCAGGGTTGTGCTCATACTGGCTCACTATTTTGTAGTAAATGGCGGCATTAGCCGGCGTGAGTACGATGGTCTGGCCTTTCTTGGGCACCGGCAGCGGGCCATAATTGTCTAGCTGCCAGTGGGTAGGTACGGCGCTGGCGGCCCCGGAAACGTCAAAGTCGGCCACGTCGGGGAAGAGGGCCGCGGCTGGCGCGGCCACGGTGAGCGCCCGCACATAGGGCTGCTTTTTGAAGAACTCAGCCACGGCGGCCGGGCAGCTGATGAAGTAGCCGAGCTGGCCGGTGGCGGGGTTGGTGCTGGTCGCGGGCAGGCCGTCGGGCTGGGTGTAGTCCACCACGCCCTGGTCGTGCAGGGCCTGGCGCACCTCGTCATTAGGCTGGGCCACGGCCAGGAAGTAGGTGGCTTGGGGCGCGCCGGCAATGGCGCCGGGCCGGCCGTTGAGGAAAACCTGGCCGTTGCGGATGGCCAGCGTGTCGCCGGCCACGGCTATGCAGCGCTTGATGAGGAAGGTGCGCAGGTCGGCGGGCCGCTGCTGCTCGTGGGGCACGTGAAACACCACCACGTCGTTGCGCTGCACCGTGCTGAAACCAGGCAGGCGGTAAGTGGGTAGCTGGATGGCCTCCGAATAGCTCTTACTATTGAGTACCGGTAGCGTTTGGTGCGTGAGGGGCACTTGCAGCGGCGTTTGGGGCGTGCGGGGCCCGTAGTGCAACTTGCTCACAAACAGGTAGTCGCCCACCAGCAGCGAGTGCTCCATGCTTTCGGATGGAATGACGTAGGCCTCCACCGCCGACCAGCGGATGAGCGTGGCCACCACCACGGCAAACAGCAGGGAGTTGGCCCACTCGCGGGTTTTGCTGGGGGCGGCGGCGGGGGTGGGTGGGGCGCTAGGGCGCCGGGGCGAAAAAAAAGCCATGCTGCGTGGGAGAAGGTAAGGGAGTGGTAGCGAAGGGGCTGGTAGTAGCGGTAACTCGCAAGCCGTGAAATTAGTATGGGGCGCTACGGCTTGGGTTAACGAGGTGCTGGCGCACGCCGCCCGGTGCCCGTAGCGCCGGGGTGGGCGGCGTAACTACTGGCCGAGTCCGTATTTTCCGGTCTAAAATAGGTATATCTCGTAGCCCGGCCCGGCGTAAACAAGCAAATGCAACCACCCGAAAGCGAAGAACAACGCCGCCGTGCCGTGACCGCCGCCGTGGCCCTCACGGCCAATACGCCCCAGGCCCCGCAGCGCTACGAGCGTCAGCTGCTAGACCGCTATCAGCGCGGCGAAATCACTATCGAGCAGGTTATCAGCTTGTTGAATGCTAGTATTTACCAGGTGCTTTACCACAGCCAGGCCACTGGTACCGTAAGCGAGGGCGAGCTGCAAAGCCTGCTTGCCGAAGCGCGCAGCTTCAACACCCGGCACCAGCTCACGGGTATTCTACTCTATAGCGACGGCCGGTTTGTGCAGCTGCTGGAGGGGCCCGAGCCCGAAGTGCGCGCCCTGTACGCCAAAATTCAGCAAGACCAGCGGCATACCCAGGTGGTGACGGTGAGCGAGGGCCCCGGCCCCGGCCGCCGCTTTGCCGACTGGAGCATGGGCCTGGGGCGCACCGCCGGCCCGGCCGCCGCTAAGGCCCTCGATGCCCTGCTGGTACAGGAAGACCTGCCTGCCCCCGAGCTGGCCGAGCCCTACCTGCGCGCGCTGCTCCAGGCGTTTGGCGTGGCCCTGGCCGAGCCGGGCTGCTAGTCGGGAGCCGGGGTGCCGCCTGCGGGGCGGGCTAGCAAAAACGCGCGCAGGCGCTTGATGCAGTGCCTTATTTCCGCTGTCCGGGCGGGGTGCTGCGTGTTCCGGTGGCCTTCGCCGTGGGTTGCTGCGCCGCCAAGCTGGTGGGGGCTGGCCAGCCGCCAACGGTAGCAGTGGGCCTACGCCATACTGGGGCGCGTGGGCCCGGCCCCAACAACGCGGCCGGGCCGCTAACTTAGCAAGGCGTTTTGGCTAGCCCGCAAGTGAGGCGCTGCCGAGCTTTTGGTAGCGGGCAGCTGAGCTATCGGTATAGCAGGGCAAAGGCAGCCCGCCTATTCTCTATGAAAAATATTCCCGTGCCCGAAAACGCACCGGGCCCGGATGAGTCGGTGGCCGCGCCCATCGCGGCCGACTCCGTCACGCCGCGCTCACCCCGCGACCAGCGCGCGGCCACGCTCGCCCGCGATGGCCGCCCCGGCAGCCCCGACAAGTTTGCCGTGGTGGCGCTCTGCGGCTCGGCGGGCGCGCTGGAGGCCTTTGAGAAGTTCTTTGCCCACCTGCCGCCCCTCAGCGGGCTGGCCCTGGTGGTGGTGGTGCACCGGCCGGCCGCGCCCGCCCACGGCGAGCAGCTTACGCAAGTGCTGCAGCGCTTTACGCTGCTGCCCGTGGCCGAGGCCACCGACGGCCTGCGCGTGCGGCCCAACCACGTGTACGTCATTCCGGCCGACCACGACCTGAGCCTGCTGCACGGCTGCCTCTACCTGCTCAAGCCCACGCAGCCGGCCAGCCGCCGCCAGCCCATCGACTTTTTTCTGCAAACCCTGGCCAAGGATGTGGGCGAGCGGGCGGTGTGCGTCATCTGCTCGGGGCTGGGAGCCGATGGCACCGTGGGCCTGAAGCTGATAATGGAAAACTTTGGGATGGTGATGGTGCAGGACCCCGCCACGGCCCAGTTCGACGCCATGCCGCGCGCGGCGCTGGCCACCGAGTTTGTCGATTTTATGCTGCCCCCCGAGCGCCTGCCCGCCCAGCTGCTCGATTACCTGGTGTGTCCCCTGGGGGCGCGCCCTGCCGCCCGCGCCGCTGCCTCGCCGAGCCAGCCGGGCCACGCGCTGCAGAAAATATTTCTGCTCATTCGCTCCCAAACCGGGCACGACTTCAGCTTTTACAAGCGCAATACGGTGTTTCGGCGCATTGAGCGCCGCATGAACTCGCACCAAATCAAGGACTTCACGCAGTACGTGCGCTACTTGCAGGAAAACCCCGGCGAGGTCGAGCAGCTCTTTCACGAGCTGCTGATTGGCGTTACCAAGTTTTTCCGCGATGCCGAAGCCTTTGCCAGCCTGAAAGCCCTGCTGCGCCCGCTGCTGGCCGCCAAAGAAACCGACGGCCCCGTGCGGGTGTGGGCCCCCGGCTGCTCGACGGGCGAGGAGGCCTACTCGTTGGCCATGACCCTGCTCGAGTGCCTCGACGAGCTCAAGCCCGATGGCCACCACCTGCGGCTCCAGATTTTTGCCACCGACATCTCGCCTGGTGGCATTGCCTTTGCCCGCGCCGGGCTGTACCGCGAAAACATTACGGCCGACGTGAGCCCCGAGCGGCTGGCCCGCTTTTTTCAGAAAACCGACGACCACTACCAGATTCGCAAGGAAGTGCGCGACGTGGTGGTGTTTGCCCTGCACAACCTCAACAAGGACGCGCCCTTCATCAAGCTCGACCTGCTGGTGTGCCGCAACCTGCTCATCTACCTCTCGGCCGAGCTGCAGAAAAGCCTGCTCCCCATTTTTCATTATGCCTTGAATGCCAATGGGTTGCTATTTCTAGGGCCCAGCGAAAACATTACCGGCTACCAGGACTTGTTTCAGCCCCTGGATGTGAAGTGGAAAATATCGCGGCGCACCAGCCTGCCCGCCGCGCTGCCCCACGTCCTCAAGTTTGCGTTTGCGCGCCAAGCGCCCGCGTCCCCTACCACGGCCCTCATGTCTGCCTCCGCCTCCGCCAACCACCGCCAAACCAGTTCGTTTGCCTCGCTGGTGCAAAAAAAGCTGCTGCAAGCCTACGCCCCGCCCGCCGTGGTGATTGATGCCAAGGGCGAAATCCTGTACGTGAACGGCCGCATCGGCAAGTACCTGGAGCCCGCCCCCGGCCTCAGCGGCATGAACCTGTTTGAGATGGCCCGCGAGGAGCCCAACTTCGAAATCAGTGGGGCGGTGCACCGCGCCACCCAAACCCACCAGGACGTGGTGGTGGACAACGTGCGCGTGCGCACCGACGCCGGCCAGCAGGTGCTGCGCCTCTCGGTGCAGCACCTGGCCGGCCTGCTGCTGGTGGTGTTTGAGGACCAGCCCACCCCGCGCCGCCTGCGCGTGGCCAAAAGCACCCCCAGCCCCGACGGTGCGCCCCGCGAGGCCCTGGTGGCCCTCGATAAAGAGCTGCAACACACCAAGCACCGCCTCCAAACCACCGTGGAGGAGATGGAAAGCAGCCTCGAAGAGCTCAAGAGTACCAACGAGGAGCTGCAAAGCGCCAACGAGGAGCTGCAAAGCACCAACGAGGAAGCCATGACCAACAAGGAGGAAATGCAGAGCCTCAACGAGGAGCTCATGACCCTCAACATGCAGTACCTGGCCAAAACCGAGGAGCTGGGCCAAACGGCCAACGACATGAAGAACCTGCTCGATGCCACCGAAATCGCCATTATCTTCCTGGATAATGATTTGGTAATCAAGCGGTTTACGCCGCCCGTGGGGCGCATCATCAGCCTGGTGCCGGCCGATGTGGGCCGGCCGCTGGCGCACTTCACCAGCAGCCTGCGCTACGAGCACCTGCTGCGCGATGTGCAGCAGGTGCTCGACCGCCTCACGGTGGTCGAAACCAACATCCAAACCACCCGCGGCGAGTGGTACGCGCTGCGCATTTTGCCCTACCGCTCGCTCGACAACTACACCAACGGGGCGGTGCTCACCTTCACCGACATCACGGCCCTGAAGGTGCTTGAAACCCGCCTGCAAGATCACACCCGCTTCACCGACAGCCTGCAGGACGGCGGCCGCGAGCCCCAGCTCACGCTCGATGCCCAGTTGCGCGTGCTCGGGGCCAACCCGGCCTTTGCCCACACCTTTGGCGAGCCCCTGGCCGGGCTGCCGGGCCGGGCGCTGGCCAGCCTCAGCGGAGCGGCCTGGCGGCAGCCGGCGCTGCACCAGCAGCTGCGGCGGCTGCTGGACGAAACCAGCCCGAGCGCCGAGTTTGAGGGCTTCGTGCTGGAGGCCGAGTTCCCAGGCCTGGGCCGGCGGCGCGCCCTGCTCTACGGCCGCCGGGTGCTGCACCAGGGCCAGCCCACCCACCAGCTGATGCTGGGCGTGCGGGCCCTGGAAGAAGTGTAGCCCGCGGCCCGCGGGTTTTGCTTAACTTGTAATGGGTTGGCCCACACGAAGTAACAGACCAAAAGTAAACGAGTAGTAGTAGTGCTGCAACCGTTTGTTAATCAGAGTAAAAGCTAAGGGCTCACTACTTAGTTTAGTTTTAGATAATGGCTGATTTAGATTTCCGGCCGCTGCCGGCCGATGTGCCGGTTTCGGAAGCGTTGCTCCAGGTGCTGCTCACCGTGTCGGTGGCGGGCGTTATCCTGTTTCGGCCGGTGCTGGCCGCCAACGGTACCGACGTGCTCGACCTCACCTACGAGCACCTCAACCCCGCCGCCCAGCGCATGCTGCGACTGCCGGTGCGCCCCCCCGAATCGTTTCTGACGCTGTTTCCGCACGCCCGCACCACGGGCGTGTTTGCTTTTTATGCGCAGGCCTGGCACTCGGGCCAGCCCGCGCAGTGCCAGGCCAACTACCAGCACGACCAGCTCGACGGCTACTTTCACCTGGCGGCCCAGCGCCACGGCCCGCTGCTGCTGGTGAGCTTTACCGACACCAACGACCAGCCCCGCACGGCCGTGGAAGAAGCCCTGCGCCAGAGCCAGGCCCGCGAGCAGCAGGCCCTGGCCGCCGCCGAGGCCGAGCGTACCACGCTGCACGCCCTGCTCACGCAGGCCCCCGTGGCCATTGGCCTGTTTGAAGGCCCCACCCTGCGCATTGCGGCCGCCAACGCGCAAATGGCTGCCCTGTGGGGCCGCACGCCCGAGGCCGTGGTGGGCCAGCCCCTGCTGCAAGCCGTGCCCGAGCTGCGCGGCCAGGGCTTCGACGCGCTGCTGCACCAGGTGCTGGCCACGCAGGTGCCCGTGACGGGCACCGAAGCCCCCGCCCAAATGCAGCGCGATGGCCGGCTGCAAACCATCTACTATAACTTTGTGTATCAGCCCATTTACGATGCGCAGGGCCGGATGCTGGGCGTGGTAGATGTGGCCGTGGAAGTGACCGAGCAGGTGCTGGCCCGCCAGCGCGTGCAGGAGCTGCACGACGAGCTGGCCGTTATCAACGAAGAGCTGCGGGCCAACAACGAGGCGCTGCTGGCCACCAACCAGGCGCTGGGCGAAACCCAGCACGACTTGCAGCGCCTCAACGAGGAACTGGAGGCCCGCGTGGCGGCCCGCACCGCCGAAGCCCGCGCCGCCCTGCACGAGGCGCAGGGGCAGCGCGAGCAGTTGCGCGTGCAGCAGGGCCTGCTCAGCCAGATTCTGGGCCAGGTGCCAGCCGCCATTGCCGCCCTCACCGGCCCCGAGCACCGCTACTCGTTCTTCAACGACCAGTACCACAGCCTGGTAGCCGGGCGCACGGCCCTGGGCCGCCCGGTGGCCGAGGTGGTGCCCGAAGTGGTGGCCCAGGGCTTCATGGGCCTGCTCGACCAGGTGTACGCCACTGGCCAGCCCTTTGTGGGCAGCGAAATGCCGGTGCTGCTGCCCGGCCCGGCCGCCGGACCCGGCCAGCAGCGCTACTTGGATATGCTTTACCAGCCCCTGTTTGATGGGCAGCGGCAGCCGCAGGGCATTCTGGCCTTTATCGTGGACGTGACCGATAAGGTACTGGCCCAGCGCCAGGCCAGCACGCTGCAAGCCGCCGTGCTGGCCGCCGTGCAGCGCCAAAGCCAGGAGCGCGAAAACCTCTACCAGCTTTTTGAGCAGGCCCCGGCCGCCATTTGCCTGCTGCGCGAGCCCGACCACCGCATCGAGTACCTCAACCCGGCCTACCAGGCGCTGTTTCCGGGCCGCCCGCTGCGGGGCCACGGCATGGCCGCGGTGCAGCCCGAAGCCCACGAGTTTCTGGCCCGGCTCGACGAAGTGTACCAAACGGGCACGCCCTACCACGGCGTGGAGGAGCAGCTGGCCAGCGCGCCGGCCCCCGGCCAGCCGCCCCGCCCGCGCTACTACAACTTCACCTACCAGGCCTACCGCGAGGAAGGGGCCATTGTGGGCGTGGGCGTCTTTGCCTTCGACGTCACGGACAAGGTGCTGGCCCGCCAGCAGCGCGAGGCGCAGCAGGCCGAGCTGCAGCGCATTTTTGAGCAGGCCCCGGTGGCCATTGCCATCCTGCGCGGCCCCGCCCTGGTAGTGGAGCTGGCCAACGCGGCGGTGGGCCGCATCTGGGGCCGCGTGCCGGCCCACGTGCGGGGCCGCCCCTACTTCGAGGCCGTGCCCGACACGGCGGGCCAGGGCTTTGAGCAGGTGCTGGCCGAGGTGCTGCGCACGGGCCAGCCGCACACCGTCACCGAGGCCCCCGTCACCTTCGCGCGGGCGCACACGGGCCAGCCCACGCAGGCCTACGTTAATTTCGTGTTTCAGCCTTTGCTTGGTGATAACCAGGCTGTTAGCGGTGTCATTGCCATTGGCACCGAGGTAACCGAGCAGGTGCTGGCCCGCCAGCAGGTGCTGGCCCTCAACGAGGCGTTGCAAGCCACCAACGCCACGCTGGCCGACACCAACGCCCGCCTGCTGCGCACCAACACCGACCTCGACACGTTTGTGTACACCGCCTCGCACGACCTCAAAGCACCCATCACCAACATTGAGGGGCTGCTGTCGGCCCTGCGCGAGCAGCTGCCGCCCGCCGCCCTGGCCGCCCCGCTGGTGCCCCGCATCCTGGGGTTGATGCGCGACGCGGTGGCCCGCTTTCAGCAAACCATCGGGCACCTCACCGACATTGGCCAGCTGCAGCAGGAAGCCGCCACCGCGCCCGCCGAGGCCGTGGATGTGGCCGCCCAGGTAGAGGCCGTGCGCCTCGACCTGGCTCCGCTGCTGCTGGCCGCCCAGGCCACGCTCAGCGTGGATAGTGCGCCGGGCCTGGCGGTGCAGTGCCCCCCCAAAACCCTGCGCTCGGTGGTGTACAACCTGCTCAGCAACGCCGTGAAGTACCGCGACCCCGCCCGCCCGCCGGTGGTGGCCCTGCGCTGCTACGCCCACGCCGGCCAGGTAATGCTGGTGGTGCAGGATAATGGCCTCGGCCTGAGCGAAACCCAGCGGGGCCAGCTGTTTCGCATGTTTCGGCGCCTGCACAGCCACGTCGAGGGCTCGGGCGTGGGCCTCTACATGGTGAAGCGCCTGGTCGAAAACGCCGGCGGCACCATTGCCGTGCAGAGCCAGCCTGGCGTGGGCTCTACCTTTACCGTGACGCTGCCGCTGGCCCGCTAACGCCGTTTTCTGCCCCCGCGCGCTCCCGCGGAGAAAGCTGGCTGGTGTGCTGCCGGCCCCGCGCAAGTATTGATTAAGTAGCTTATAATCAATAAAATACTCGTAAATTAGTGCTGGTGGGCTCCCAGCCGCCCGCCCGGCCGCCGCTGGGCCCGCGCTCACCTGCTTTTGCCTATGAAACGCCCTGCCCCCACCCCACCGCCGCCCGCCGACCCCCACGCCGCCCTGCAAGGCCTGCGCGCCCGCGCCGAGCGCCGTGGGCTGGTGGCGGTCAGCCTGCCCCCCGGCACTGCCCCCGATGTGCAGCAGTTGGTGCAGGAGCTGCAAGTGCACCAGATAGAGCTCGAAATGCAGTACGAAGAGCTGCTGCTGGCCCAGGCCGAGGCCGAGCATAGTCGCCTGCAATACCTTGACCTCTACGACTTTGCGCCGATAGGCTACTGCACCCTCGATGCCACGGGCACGCTGCACCAGCTCAACCTGCGCACCGGCCAGCTGCTGGGCCAGGAGCGCCGCCAGCTGCTGGGCCGGCGGCTGGCCCTGTTTGTGGTCCCCGCCGCGCGCGACCAGCTAACCCACTTTCTGGCACGCCTGTGGGCCCAGCCCGGCCAGCGCCAAAGCTGCGAGCTGGCCATGCGCCGCGCCGACAACTCGCCCTTCGTGGGCCAGCTCGAAGGCGTGGTGCTGGCCGAGGGCGATGCCCTGGACCAGCTGCCGGGCAGCTGCCGCCTGGTGCTGCTCGACGTGACGGCCCGCCGCCAGGCCCAGGACGAGCTAAGTGCCAAAAACCGCCTCCTCGATACCATTGTGCAGCAAATGCCCGTGGTGCTGGCCCGCCTGGGCCCCGATGGCCGCTACCGCGAGCTAGCCGGCTCGGCCCTGCGCCGGCTGGGCCTGGCCGACAATGAGCTGGTGGGCGAGGTGGCGGCCAAGCTGTTTCCGCCTACCTCGCCCCACTTTCAGCGGCTGCTGGCGGGCCACCGCGAAAGCTACGTGCTGCACCTCACCTACCAGGAGCAGGCGGTGGTGCTGCACTGCTCGGGCTTTTTCGACGCCCAGCGCCAGGAAGTGGTGGTGTTTGCCCTCGACATCACCGACTCGGAGCAGCTGAAGGAAGCCGCCGTGCGCCAGCAGCAGGAGCTGCTGGCCGCCATCCTGGCTACCCAGGAGGAAGAGCGCCGCCGCATTGCCGAGGCCCTGCACAACAGCGTGGGCCAGCTGCTCTACGGCACCCGCCTTCACCTCGATGCCCTGCCCGCTACTGAGGCCGTGCGGGCCAGCCAAGCGCTTATCAATGAGGCTATTGTGGCTACGCGCAGCATATCTTTCGAGCTCACGCCCACCATCCTCGAAGACTTTGGCCTGGCCGTGGCCCTGCAAGAGCTGGTGAGCCGCATGCCGGGCAGCCTGGCCGTCGACCTCAACCTGCGGGGCCTGAATGCGTCGCTGCCCTCGTTGCTGGCTACGGCGGTGTATCGCATTGTGCAAGAGCTGCTTAATAATGTGATGAAGCACGCGCAGGCCCAGGAAGTGTTTGTGCAAGTGAGCCAGGAAGACGGCCAGCTCTACCTCAGCGTGGAGGACGATGGCGTGGGCCTGGCCCCCGAGGCCGTGCAGGGCCCGCCCCTGGGCATTGGGCTGGCCGGCATTCGCACGCGGGCGGGGCTGCTGGGCGGCACCGTCACGGTGCAGTCGCGGCCGGGGCGGGGCACGGGTTTCTTCCTGCAAATACCGGTAGTGGCCCCGGCGGGCCCCAAATAAGCCGGCGATTGCGGATTATTACTAGAAAAAATCAGTAATTACCGCACTTTTGAAACTTTCCTACGCAGTAGTTTTGTGTAAGTTAATCTCAAAAAGATTACACAAGCTCGCTCTGCTATGGAAACCACCACCGTTTTTACGGTTCACCTCAGTAATAACCCCGCTGCGGCTGGCCTTAGCCTACGTGGCAATTGCCAGGGCACCGGCCCGGCTCAGCAGCTCGAACGCGCCATTGATGAGATGGTCGCCGCCGGCTCGACGCTCATTTGGGTGGATTGCCGCTACCTCACCTCGCTCAACTGGCAGGGCCAACGGGCCATTTTCAACGCCAACCAGCGGGCGCGGCTGGCGGGGCGCACCCTCTACTGGTGCGGCCTGGAGCCCGCCGTGCTCACCCAGCTCACCACCAACGGCCTGCACCTGCTGCTGAGTTTGCTGCCCGCCACGGGCTACCAGGGCCCCGCCGCGCTGCTGCTGTAGCTAGCGTAAAAATTGATTGACACAGCAAGGCATAAGACGGGCCATGCGCCGGTCCGACGGCGAAGCCGGCCGACCGGTTGACATAGGCGCCGCGTGGTTAGTCGTGCCGCCATCGTTCACGCGCCAACCGGTCGGCCGGCTTCGACGTCGGACCGGCGCGCGAAGCACCCGCACCAACGCAAGACTGCCCCGGTCGCTTAGCGGCCGGGGCAGTCTTGCGTTGGTGGCAAAAGGCGTGGGCTACTTGGCTGCCGCCGCGGCCGCCTTGTAGTGCACGGCGGGCAGCGCGCGCAGGCGCTCGGCGGCCTGCTCGGGCGTGATGTCGCGCTGGGCATTGGCCAGCAGTTCGTAGCCCACCATGAACTTCTTCACCGTGGCCGAGCGTAGCAGCGGCGGCATAAAGTGCATGTGCAGGTGCCACTCGGGGTAGTCCTGGCCATCGGTGGGGCGCTGGTGGAAACCGGCCGAGTACGGGAAGCTGATTTCGAACAGGTTGTCGTACTTGATAGTGAGCTGGCTGATAATATCGGCCAGGTCATCGCGCTCGGGCTCAGTGAGTTGGGTGAGGTCCTGCACGGCGCGGCGCGGCAGTACCAGCGTTTCGAAGGGCCACACCGCCCAGAAGGGCACCAGCACCACCCAAGTGTCGTTTTCGACCACGAAGCGGGTTTTGGTTTTCTCCTCAATGGCGAGGTAGTCGCTGAGCAGTGTGCGGCCGTGCTGGTCGAAGTACGCTTTCTGGGCGCGGGCTTCCTTGGCGGGCAGGTCGGGTACGGTGCGCTCGCTCCAGATTTGGCCGTGCGGATGCGGGTTCGAGCAGCCCATCACAAAGCCCTTGTTCTCAAATATTTGCACGTAGTTAATGTTCGGGTCAGCCCCGAGCGTGCGAAACTCGTCGGTCCATACGTCCACCACGCGGCGGATTTCCGACACCGGCATTTCGGGCAGCGTCAGGTCGTGGCGCGGCGAAAAGCAGATGACGCGGCAGTGGCCCGTTTCGGCTTCGGCGCGCAGCAGGCCGCCCTCCTCGTAGGTGCCGCCTTCGCCTTCGGGCAGCAGCGCCGCAAAGTCGTTGTCGAACACAAACTGGTGCTCATACTTTGGGTTCACGTCGCCGCTGGTGCGGGGGTTGCCGGGGCAGAGGTAGCAGGTGGGGTCGTAGGCGGGGCGCACCTCGGCCTTATCCTCTTCTTGCTGGCCCTGCCAAGGGCGCTTGGCGCGGTGCGGCGACACGAGGACCCACTCGTCGAGCAGGGGGTTGAAGCGGCGGTGCGGCTGTTCGGTGAAATCAAACATAGGGATAGGTAAAAGTCGGTGGTGGGCTTTAGCGTGTGTCGTTCGGGAAGTTCCCGCTGAGGTGCGCCGAGGAAAATCGCAGAGGTACGCTGAGTTTTAACGTTCGCGCTTAGCGTACCTCTGCGGGAAATTCCCAAAGCGCTACTCCTCGTTCAAAAACTCGCCCACGCCGTCGGCCAGGGTGGTCACGTAGGTATCGAGTTTAAGGCCTAGCTGGTCGTGGTAGCCCTGCTTCATGTGGGCTAAAAATTCCTTTACCTGGTGGGTGGCTACCAGGTTGAGGGTGCAGCCGCCGAAACCGCCGCCCATCATGCGGGCGCCGTAGCAGCCGGGGGCCTGGCGGCTCAGCTCCACCAGCACGTCCAGCTCATTGCAGCTCACCTGGTAAAGGTCGCGCAGGCCGGCGTGGCTGGCGTAAAGTAGCTCGCCCACTTCGGCCAGCGACTGGTGCTCGGCGAGGCGGGCCGTGAGGTCGCGCACGCGCTGGTTTTCCTCCACCACGTAGCGGCAGCGCTTGGCTACTACCTCGCCTAGCTCGGCCTGGGCGGCTTCAATGTCGGGCAGCGTGGCATCGCGTAACGAATTGATTTTTGGGTTTTTAGCTTGCAGTATATCCACGCCGCGGGCGCACTCTTCGCGGCGGGTATTGTACTCGCTGTCGGCCAGCGCGTGCTTCACGCCCGAGTTGCAAAGCACCAGGCGGCAGTCAGCGGTGTTGAAGGGAAAGTAGGCGTATTCGAGTGAGCGGCAGTCGAGCTCTACCACGTGGCCGGCCCGACCAAAGAGGCTGGCAAACTGGTCCATGAGCCCGCACATCACCTTGGCGTACTCGTGCTCGGCCATCTGGGCAATGTGGGCCAGCGTCATGGTGTCGAGGCCCAGGTGCAGCAGCTCGTTGAGGCCCCAGGCCACGCCGCACTCCACGGCGGCCGACGACGACAAGCCCGCCCCGCTCGGAATATCCCCCCCAAAGGCGCAGTCGAAGCCCGGCACCACGGCCCCGCGCTTCAGCAGGCCGGCCACCACGCCCAGCTGGTAGTTGGCCCAGTGGCCGTCGGGGATGGGCGCAATATCGGCTACCGCCACCTCGTGGGTCGCGTCAAAGTCGAGGGCCGCCAGCCGGATGCGGTCGGTGCCGTTGAGGCGCATCGCAAAACGGATTTCCTTGTCGATGGCGGCTGGTAGCACCAGGCCATCGTTGTAGTCGGTGTGCTCGCCAATGAGGTTGATGCGGCCGGGCGCGCGCAGTACCAGGTCGGGCAGCGCCCCAAAGTGGCGCTCGAAAGCAGCCGTCAGCGTGGGAATAGTCATAGTGAGCGCAAAAGTGCTGTAAAAAGCCCGGATGCGCTACTTTTTACGCAGTCCTGCCCTACGGCGGGCACGCCTGCGCCAACCTTTTTCGGGGTATTTAAGTAAGTCCAATTCACGGGGCGCGCTCGGTAGCGCCCCTGCGTATTTTCTTCATCTTCTGCTTATTCTCATGACTACTTCGCGGTTACTTTCGCTGTTTGCATTGATTTTGATGGTGACCACGCTCAGCAGCTGCTCGGCTATTGGTGACATTTTTAAGGCGGGTGCCTGGGTGGGTATCGTCGGCGTATTTCTGGTAGTGCTGCTGGTGTGGTGGCTGGTTACCAAAATGGGTGGCGGCGGCGGCAACAGCAACGGCACGTCGGTATAAGATAATTACCTGCTTGATGCTAAAAAGGCGCGGCCCCCATTCGGGAGCCGCGCCTTTTTTAATGCTACTACTGCTGCGGGTTACTCGGCCCGCTTGGTGGGCATGGTGCCGATAACGTGGTCCCAAAGGGTGCTGCTCACGCCAAACGCCACCTCGTCCTGGCGGTAGTGGTGCTGGGCGTGGTGCGTCCACCACACTTTGAGGAAGTTTTTGGGCGGCGCGTACATGTGAATGGCGTAGTGCACAAACAGGTACATGGCGTAGCCAAACGTGAAGCCCGACAAGATGCCGAAAGCCCAGGTACCGAACACAAACCGGAAAATGAAGAACAGCAGCGACGCCACAAACACCGTCAAAATAGGCGGCATGGCCAGCCGGGTTTCGTCCTTCGGATACTCGTGGTGCACGCCGTGCATGGTGTACTGAAATTTGGCCCGGCCGGCCGTAGTGGCCGGAATGTGGTACACGTAGCGGTGCACCAGGTATTCAACGAACGAAAACAGCAGCAGCCCGCTCAGGAATAGCCCGAGCCCCGCCAAGCCCGATACGAAGCCCCGCGTGATGCCGTAGTACAAGCTCACCAGGGCGGTAGCGATAAAGATGCTGACCGGCAGCGCGATGTGGGTGTGCGAAAGCCGCTCCAGCACGGGGTTCTTGAAAAGCTGGGCCGAGCCCTTGTGCTTGGGCCGGACCGGGGCCGCTGCCGGTTTGGCCGGGGCAATAGTGTCGGATTGGGTAGCCATAGAAAAGCTAAAATCTTACTTAATACCTAAAAAATCAATCTTATTCCACAAAGTTACGCCGTGCGCTCCGGTGTGGTTGTGCGTGGCTACGGCTGAAAGCCAGCCGCTTCGAGCGCAGTAGCCACCTCGTCGGCCGGGCCACCGGGGTGGCGCAGCCGCGCCTGAGCATAGAACTGCGAACGGGCCGCCAGGGTTCGGTCGAGCCAGTCGGCCAGGGCCTCCTGGGGCGTGGCGGCGGCCGCGGTGGCGGCCAGCAGCGGCCGGGTGGCGGCCTGGTTGCGCCGGGCCAGGCGGCGCTTTAGCTCCCGTAGCGGCACATCGAGCCACAGCACAAAGCCCGAGGCGTGCAGCACCACCAGGTTATCGTGAAAGCAGGGCGTGCCGCCGCCGGTAGCCACCACCAGCGGCCGGCCGGGGTGCTGGGCCACGGCCGCCAGCGCCGCCGCCTCGCGCCGCCGAAACCCTTCTTCGCCCTCCGCGGCAAAAATTGCGGGTATCGACTGCCCCGCCTCAGCCACAATGCGCTGGTCGAGGTCGAGAAAGCCCCGGCCGTAGTGCGCGGCCAGCTGCCGCCCCAGCGTGGTTTTGCCCGATGCCGGCAGGCCGATGAGGTAGAGGTGGTTCATTTGGTCAAATCCTAGTTCAGTTTTAGTCGCCCGTCATTGCGAGCGCAACGCAGTGGAGCGCGGCAATCTTTCCTGGTCGTCCTCGGCATTGGAATTATTACCCCCAGCGTGAAGGAAAGATTGCCGCGCTCCACTGCGTTGCGCTCGCAATGACAGACAAATACCAAGCCGACTGCTGATTAGCTAATGCGCACGCGCGGGTCGAGCACGGCGTACAGCATATCGACGGCGATGTTGACCAGCACGAAGATGGCCGCTACGAAAAGCGTGGCGCCCATTACGACCGGAAAATCAAGGTTTTCCACAGCCCGTAAGGTGGTAGTACCCAGGCCTTTCCAGTTGAAAATGTATTCGATGAAGAACGCGCCGGCCATGAGCGAGGCCAGCCAGCCCGACACGGCCGTAACCACCGGGTTGAGGGCGTTGCGCAGGGCGTGGTGCCACACCGTGCGGCCGGGGCTCAGGCCCTTGGCGCGGGCCGTGCGGATGTAGTCCTGGCTCAGCACGTCGAGCATGCTGGAGCGCGTGAGCTGCATGATGATGGCCAGCGGCCGCACGCCCAGCGCAATGGCCGGCAGCAGCAGGTTGCGCAGCACCAGGTGGCGCTCGGCGGTGAAGGGGTCGGTTTCGTAGAGCTGGCCCGTGAGGCTCAGCCCCGTCCAGTGGCTCCAATAAAAGCCAAAGCTGACGGCAATGAGAATGGCCGCCACAAACGACGGCACCGAAATGCCTAGCACCGAAGTAGTTACTAGTATGCGGTCGAGCCACGACTGGGGCCGCAGCGCTGCGGCCACGCCCAGCGCAATGCCGCCCACGGCCGCCAGCAGCATGGCCGCCAGCGCCAGCCACAGCGTGCCCGGAAAGCGGTCGAGCAAGATGCTGAGCACGTCCTGGTTGCTCTGAAACGAGCGGCGCAGGTAGGGCCACTTCAGCACCAGGGCGCGCTGCGCGCCCAGCGGCAGCAGCGCCACGCCACCGTAGCGCGCCACCCCGGCCGAATCGCGCGGGTGCACGCCCAGCGGCGAGGCATCATTCAGGTAGCCCAGCAGGCGGGCGGGCAGCGGCTGGTCGAGGCCCAGGTCGGCCCGGATGGCGGCCTTGGTGGCCACGTCCGAGCGCTGGCCGGCCAGCAGGGCCGCGGGGTCGCCGGGCAGCACGTTGAATAGGAAAAAAACCGTGCAAGCCACGCCCACCAGTACCAGCAGGCCCTGGCCCAGGCGGCGCAAAAGGAAGAAGAGCATGTTAGGTGATGGGGTAATGGATAATTTACCAATGCTGGCTAGCAAGATGACGACAGGTCACCTTCGTACTTGTCGAGGCTATTCAGGAAGTAGTCAGGCGGGCCTACACTAGAAAAGACTCCCATGACCACTCGGATAGGCCCTGCTTTACCTGTCACCTCCCAAGGACGTCGGCAGGCTGTCCAGCCGGGAGGAGCGTACAGGAAAGCGCATAATCGGGCAGCGGAACGCCTGTCTTGAGGGCTCCAACGCTCGGCGCGTACGCCTCGAAACCTGTCGGGCAAACCAGCTCGTTTTTGCCGGGCTGCTATTGCATAAAACTGCCCACCGGCCCACTTTCTGAGTGGCTACATTACCCCATTGCTTCCTTACTGCAAGGCCTTCTCGACCTGGTAGAGCGCCGGAATGTCGTGGTAGTGGTACTTGGCCACCACCGTGCCATTGTGCAGCACCAGCAGGCCGGGGTTGGAGCGGATGATGGACTTGAGCACTGTGGCATCGGCAAAGGCGTAGGGTGTGGCCAGGTTCACGTCGTGCCGAAACGAGTCGAACTTGCTGGCCGCCGTGCTCGTGATGGTGAGCACCCCAATGTTTTTGCGCGACTTGGCAGCCTGGGCAAACAGCGCGTTGAGCTGCTCGAAGCGTTCGCGGTCAGCCTTGTTAGTGTTTTGAACGATGAGAATCAGCTTGTTACCAGTTAGTATCTGCTTGGTCACGTCGTTGCCCTCGGGGTCTGAAATCACGAAGTCGGTGATAGCGGGCGTCGATTTCAGTGGGTTGAGCACCGTCATGGCCTTGTATTTCCAGGTCGAATCGGTCGGAAACTCGCTCGCTTCCATCGTTTGGCCGTTGCGCTCAAAGGTGTAGCGGTAGCGCGGGGCCTCGGCGGGCTTCATCAGCTGGGGGATATTGTTGCCCACTTTGTAGGGCAAAAAGTCGAAGTACGGCAGGTGCCCCAGCGCCCGCACCCCAATGCCAATGGCCAGCGCGCTGGCAAACGTCATGGTCATGAGCCCGGCCATGCCGCTCACAAAAGAGTGGCGCAAAAACCGCAGGCCCTTGAACGTAAAGCCCCACAATACCAGCAGAAACACGTCTTTCGCAAACGACGTCCAGGGCGTGAGCTTGATAAAATCGCCGAAGCAGCCGCAGTCCGTCACCCGGTTGAGGGCAGCCGAATAAAAGGTGAGAAACGTGAAAAACACGAGCATCGCCAGCAGCAGGTACAGCACCCGGCGCAAAAACCAGCGCAGCAGCAGCGCCACCCCCAGGATTACTTCGAGCGAGCTAAGCGCCACGCTCAGCAGGCGGCTAGAGTCCTTGAGGGTGTTGAAAAGCCAGCCCAGCCAGGGCACATCAATGGCAAATACCTCGAAGTATTCTTCCAGCTTGTAGGCCGTGCCCACCGGGTCGTTGAGCTTGATAAGGCCCGAAAAAATAAACAAAACGCCCAGCAGCAGCCAGCACACCCGCGTAAAAATGCGGAGGCGATGCTGAGCAGGAGGGGCGGGCGCGAGGCTAGAAGTGGGCATATACAAAGGAAGTAACCAAGACCATAACAGGGGGCGGCGCAAGAAGGTGGCACCGCGCCAATCGCTCCGCAATACGCACAAGCGCCGGCTTATGCCGCGTTTTCGCGCAAAATGAGGGCAAACACGGCGTAGTTGAGCATGTCGCGGTAGCCACCCTCCACGCTCTCGCTCACCAGGGCCGCGCCACCCAGGTTTTCGAGCTGCTTGATGCGGTGCAACTTCATGAGAATGAGGTCGGTGATGCTGCTCACGCGCATCTGGCGCCAGGCTTCGCCGTAGTCGTGGTTTTTGGCCAGCAGCAGTTCGCGGTTGAGCGCATTTTCGTGGTCGTAGACGGCGGCCACCTGCTCGGTAGGCAGGTCGAGGGGCGCGCCAGCCGGCAGCCGCAGCTGCATAAGCGCAATGAGGCAGTAGTTGATGATGGCCACGAACTCCTCGTCCACGCCATCGGCAATTTTCTGGGTGCCCACTTCCTGGATGGTGCGGATGCGGTTGGCCTTGATAAAAATCTGGTCCGTAACCGAAGGCAGGCGCAAAATGCGCCAAGCGGTGCCGTAGTCGTGAGTTTTGGCCAAAAACAGCTCGCGGCAGCGGCTCAGAATCAAGTCGTAGTGGGCAGGGGTAGTCAAGGGTGAAGGAGCGAATGAGTGAAGGAGTGAATGGGCCGGCCGCGCGCTGCGGTTCTTCTGCGTACCCTTCTGCGTGTTCTGCGGTGAAAGCACCCACCCGAAAACCCCCGCAAGTTCGCGCCCAACGCCGGATATTTACCCCTCCCGCTCCTCCTACCCCGCCGCCCTACCCCCACCCACGCCGTTGCAAAACTCACTCACTCATTCACTAAAGAGCCCCCACGGCCGCCTGCTCGACTTGCGCCGGCCCCAGGTAATGGGTATTCTCAACGTCACGCCCGATTCGTTTTACCCTGGCTCGCGGCTCGGCGGCAGCCCCGCGGCCGACCTGCTGCGCCGCGCCGAAGCCATGCTCGCGGCCGGGGCCGCCGCCCTCGACGTGGGCGGCTACAGCTCGCGCCCAGGGGCCGATGACATCAGCCCCGCCGAGGAGCAGGCCCGCCTGCTACCCGCCATCGAAGCGCTGCGCCGTGAGTTTCCGCAGGCGTTTATCTCGGCCGATACCTTCCGGGCCAGCGTGGCCGCCGCCGCCGTAGCCGCTGGCGCCGACCTCATCAACGACATCGGCGGCGGCACCCTCGACGCCAACATGCTGGCCACCGTGGCTCGCCTGCGGGTGCCCTACTGCCTCATGCACATCAAGGGCAACCCCCAGACCATGAGAGAATTAGCGCAGTATGACGATGACCTGGTGCTCACGCTGCTGCGCTTCTTCCGCGACCAGCTCGCCAAGCTGCGCCAGGCCAATGGCGGCCAACCGCTGCCCGACGTGCTGCTCGACCCCGGCTTCGGCTTTGCCAAAACGCCCACCCACAACCACGCGCTGCTGCGCCGCCTGCCTGAGCTGGCCCCGCTGGGCTACGGCCTGCTGGTGGGCCTATCGCGCAAGGCCATGGTGTACAAGCCCCTCGGCCTGGGCCCCGAAACGGCCCTCAACGGCACCACCGCCCTGCACGTGCTGGCCCTGCAAGGCGGCGCGCGCCTGCTGCGCGTGCACGACGTGGCCGAGGCCCGCCAAACCATTGACCTGGTGTGCGGCCACTGAAGATAACCGGGCCGCACCTTGCCTGCGGCGGGGGTGAGGCCGTTCTTTGTTGTTCCAATTGCCGCCGCTGCCTTGTCCCTCCCTTTTCCCTTTTACTTCCTGCACATTGGGCTGGTCGATGTGGCCGATGTGCTGCTCGTAACCTGGCTGCTCTACCAGCTTTATAAGCTGCTGCGCGGCTCGGTGGCCCTCAACGTGGCGCTCGGGCTGCTAAGCTTGTACCTGGTGTACCTGGTGGTGAATGCGCTGGGCCTGGGGCTATTATCGGCCATTCTGGGGCAGTTTATGAGCGTGGGCGTGCTGGCCAGCATCATTTTATTTCAGCAGGAAATCCGGCGGTTTTTGCTGAATGTGGGCAAGGCGGCGCTGGAGGGCGGCGGCCCGCTGGGCTGGTGGCGGCGGCCCAGCGGCCAGCCTACGGGCACGGCCAGTGTGCTGGCCTTTGTGGAGGCCGCCAAAAGCCTGGCCAGCAAAGAAACCGGCGCACTCATCTGCTTCACCCTCACCTCCGACCTCAGCTCCTACGCCGAATCGGGCGACCGCCTCGATGCTGAGCCCAGCAAGCGCCTGCTGCTGGCCATTTTCAACAAGACCTCGCCCCTGCACGACGGTGCCGTCATCGTGGCCCAGGGCCGCCTGGTGGCCGCCCGTTGCATCTTGCCGGTGAGCCAGAACCCCGAGGTGCCCGCCGCCCTGGGGCTGCGCCACCGCGCCGCCCTGGGCCTCACCGAGGCCACCGACGCCGTGGTGCTGGTAGTGAGCGAAGAAACCGGCCAGATGAGCCTCGTGCGCCACGGCGAAATCTACCGCGGCCTGGCCGCCCCCGAGCTCAAGGCCCGCCTGCAAGAGTGGCTACTGGCCGGCCCCGCCGCCTAGGCGGTCGGCAGCTGCCTGGGTGGGGGCGGGCTGGCAGTGGCCCGGGCGGGCAGCAGGAAATCTGGTCCTTCGTAGCTGCTGGCCGGCTGTAGGTCAAGCTGCTGGGCAATGCCGCTGGCGCTCAGCTCGTGCCGAAGCACGGCGGGCAGCCCGCACCAGTGCACGGCTACGCCGGCTTGTTTGCCGCTGGTATCGGCCCGCAGCAGTGCTTGCTGGCCCAGCTGGCTGAGCGAGTGCAGCTGCTGCGTATCAATCCAGGCTTGGGTGGGGTGGCGGTCAAGCAACAGCTGCATAGCCTGGCCCAGGTGCGCCGCGTCGGCGGCGCTCGAGCAGCCCCCGCGCAGGCTAAGTCCCATTCGCTTCTGGTGGCTGCCCAGGTGAATGGTGAGCGAGCGCGTGGGCAGGATGAGCAAGAAGAAGGCGTTGGTCATAGCAAGCGGGAAGATAGAAGTGCAATAAAGCAAAGATACGGCTACCAGTCAAGGAGTTGTATGCGTTTTATACGTGATTTTGCCTAAGTATAAGTACCTGTTTATTGCCTTTGCAACGGCGCTCAAGGCCGGCGTATTGTTCAGCTACGTGTTTTCCGCAATTTGCTGCACGCGCTACGTAAGCTAGCCGCGAAAAACCCTGAGAGGTGGTCCGTATAAGTTGGTAATTAGCTTGAAAACTAGCTTTTTAGGCATAAAAAGATGGACGTTGTTGCCTTGTTTGCCGTTGGGCAGCATAGTACCAGTTACCTGCCTCCGCAGCCCAGTTTTCCATCTTTTTCCGCTACTCCTATGAAACCGGTTCAGAATTCCGCCGCCGCCAGTGCCCTCCCGCTCAAAGCCCGCCCGGCCGCCCGCATCGGCGATGGCAGCCGCACCAGCCGCCGGGGCTTCGCCAGCATGGACCCCGCCGAGCAGCGCCGCATTGCCAGCGAAGGCGGCAAGGCCTCGCACGCCAGCGGCCAAGGCCACAAGTGGACCGCCGACGAGGCCCGCGAAGCGGGCCGCAAAGGCGGGCTCACCAGCCGGCGCGGCCCCGTTCGCGCTGCGGAAACGCCAATTGCTAAAGCCAAAAAAAATCAGATGTAATTTAGTAGCTAACTGTTAGTTAGCTACTTAACACAAGTAAGCCTGGCCCCATAGGGGCCAGGCTTACTTGTGTTAAAAACGGTACCTGGCTGCTGCCTACGTAAGCAGGCCCTGCGTCACGGCCAGGCGAATGAGGGCTGCGGTATTCTTCGTCTGAGTCTTTTCCAGAATGTTCTGGCGGTGCGTTTCGATGGTGCGCTTGCTGGTGAAAAGCTTTTCGGCTATCTCATTGGTAGTCAGGCCTTCGGATAGTAGTTGCAGTACCTCGCTTTCGCGGCGCGATAGCTGGCTTGCCTTCGTAGTGGCGTCCATTTCGTCATCCTTCGCCAGAACTTTGCGCAACATATTGAGGCCCAGGTCACTGCACAAAAATTGGCGCCCGGCAATCACCGTCTGGATGGCTACCAGAATCTCCCCTTTTTCGGCGCTTTTGAGCACGTAGCCCAGCGCGCCCGCATCAAACAGCTGCCCGATGTAGCGCTCATGCGCCAGCATACTCAGGATGAGCACCCGCACTTCGGGGTACTCGGCCCGCAGGCGCAGGGTGGTGGCCAGGCCATCGAGCACGGGCATGTTGGCATCGAGCAGCACGAGGTCGGCGGGGCAAGTGGGCAGGCGGTCGAGAAGCTCCTGGCCATTGCTGGCTTCGCCCACTACCTCAATATTGGGCTCACCGGCTAGCAGCGCCCGCAGGCCATCGCGCACAATAGTGTGGTCATCAACCAAAAAAATACGGCTCATAATAACAGGTATACGGGCCGGGCCGGCCGCACGATGCGCAGCGCAACGGATGGCGGGCAAGCCAGCTAGCTTTCCACAGCGTGTAAAGAAAGCTCCCCGTACTTTACTTAGAGGCTATCCAAATAGGCAATTATACCAAGTGATTCGAGCGCAGGCAAAATGGAGCATGGCGAGGTAGTTTTCGGG